>QJWD01000171.1 GCA_003235465.1 Nitrospirota bacterium
CCTCGAGATGGCGGAGCAACTTCACCGGCGCGGGCTCAACGTCACCCTCGCCGAGGCCGCTCCGCAGGTGATGACCTCGTTCGATCCGGAGATGGCCGCCTGGCTTGAGATGGAACTCGTGGCTCAGGGCGTTTGCCTGCACCTAGGCGACGCGGTGGCTGCCTTCGAGGACCCTGCCCAGGATGAGGAGGCAGAGGCGTCGACGGTGGTGCTTGAGTCGGGCGCCCGCATAGCGGCGGACCTTGTTATTCTCGGGCTCGGCGTGCGCCCCGAATCGGCGCTCGCCCGCGCCGCCGGGCTCAAGGTGGGTGAACTGGGCGGCATCCGCGTCGATGACGAGCTTCGCACAAGCGACGCCAATATCTGGGCCATCGGCGACTGCATCGAAGTGAAGGACGGGGTGACGGGCGCTCCCGTGCTCATTCCCCTCGCCGGCCCCGCCAACAGGCAGGGAAGGATCGCGGCGATCAATATTTTCGGCGGCGGTGGGAAGAACCCCGCCTCGCTTGGAACCGCCATCGTGCGCGCGTTCGGCCTCACCGCCGGGCGCACCGGCGCCAGCGAAAAGACGCTGCTGGAACAAGGCGTGCCCCATGAAGCCGTTCACCTGCACCCGTTTTCCCACGCCGATTACTATCCCGGCGCAAGCCGGCTGGCGCTCAAGGTGATTTTCGATCCCGCAAGCGGCAGGCTGCTGGGCGCGCAGGCGGTGGGGGAGAGCGGCGTCGACAAGCGCATCGACGTATTGGCAACGGCGCTTAAGGCGGGCATGACGGTTTCCGATCTGGTGGATCTGGAACTTGCCTACGCGCCGCCGTTCGGCTCGGCCAAGGACCCGGTGAACCTCGCTGGCATGGTGGCCGAGCACGTGCTTGGCGGTGAAATCCTCCCCGCGCAGTGGCGGGATGTCGCCGGCCTGGACGGAAAGACCACCGTGATCCTGGATGTGAGAAGCGTTAAGGAGCGCGAGGCCGGCTACATTCCCGGTTCGCTGCACATCCCGCTTGATGAGCTGAGGGCCCGCATGAGCGAATTGCCGAAGGACAGGGAAATCCTGTGCTATTGTCAAACCGGGCAACGCTCGTACATGGCGTGCCGCGCCTTAAGCCAGCGCGGTTACCGGGTGCGAAACCTCATGGGCTCGTACCGCACCTGGCAGGCGGCGGGGAACCACAAAAATTTATCCAGTTCCGAACCTCTGGAATATGCAGTAAAAAACCCCTGATGCCGGAGGTGCTGGTCGGATGATTTGTTCGGGGGAAACACAAGTCCAATCACTTTTTATGTAAAGGGAGGCAGTCATGCGATTTTCGATTAAATCTGTATTGTCGGTAGGCACTTCGTTTGCGCTCGCGTTCATGCTGTTCGCAACCCCGGCCCACGCCGATGGCCCTGCGGACGGTTACGACATTCACGTGCAAGCGCCACACATGATGGCCGATGGCACGGTGGGCGGGCCGTTTCATCATTACTGCAAGGGCATCAACGACCAGATTCTGCAGTGCCTGCTGTTCGAATCCACCGACCCGAAGGCGCCGCTTATGGCCATCGAGTATTTCGTGGCGAAGGATCTTTCGCGCAAGCTGCCGCGTATCCAGTGGCACCGGTTTTTTCATGATCACCAGATAGAGATCGCCACCGGCCGCGTGCAGGTGCTCGACGTTCCCGCCGAGCAGGCGAAAGCCATCGCCGAAGCGGCGGCCAAGACCGACGGCGTCATCTACCACCTCTGGCAGAAGGGCCAGGAATTCCCCGACGGCACCGTGACGTTCCCGCAGTCGCTCGGGCATTCTTTTCCGCAGCCCGATGGACATTAATCCTTTAGGAGGGCCTGAGAGGGCCCTCCTTTTTTCTGCAAGAGGCAACCATGCGAAGTGTAATCAAGTCGGTGGGTTTGGCGGGCTTTTTAGGCGCGCTGCTTTTCCTGGGCGGCGAGGGCTTCGCCGCCGATAAGGAGGTGCTGAAACCGCGCGTGCCGGAAGATCAGATGGCGGAAGCGAGAAGCTGGAAGAACCCGTTTCCCGCCACGGCTGAGAACATCGAGAAAGGCCGAACCATTTTTCACGGCAAGGGGTTTTGCGTCACCTGCCACGGCAAGGACGGCACTGGTCTTAAGATCGAGGGCCTGCGCGGCAAGCTGCCGAGAAATTTCACCGATGGCGAGTGGCAGGCGGCGCGCGCCGATGGTGAGCTGTTGTGGATTTTGAAAAACGGCTCCGAAGGCACCGCCATGGCGCCGTTCATCCCCCTTGTCCTGACCGAGGACGAAGCCTGGCACGTGCTGCTCTACGTGCGCTCTTTTGGCAAATGATGGGGCAGGGGGTGTGCCCCCGGGTATTCCCGGATGGGTTAAACCGGGGCCGGGTCAGCGAATTTTGCTGCAGTGGGTTTGCACGCAGGTGAGGGTGTCGAACATGTCCTTGCGCTGGCAGCTTTGTTCGCAGGCGCGGTATTTCCTGTCCCGCTCCACCTTTTGCTTGGTCATTTCCTTGCGCAGCTCACGGCTTGCGGCGTCTTCCTTGTGGTATTGCACCGGGTCCGGCGTGCCGAAAACGCCTTTGACGGGTTTATCCTTGTCGATGGCGTCCATCGGGATGTTGCCGGGATGGTCGGTGTAGTGCACCTTGCCGTTCTTGTCGGTCCACTGGTACATGGCGGCAAGGGCGG
>QJWD01000019.1 GCA_003235465.1 Nitrospirota bacterium
AGCCGCACCGTGCCCCAGACGTTTCTCTGCGAGTCATCGATGGCCTTCTGCAGCCACGTGCGCTCAGGAGAATACCAGAAACCGTTGTAGATCATCTTGGCGTAGGTGGGGATGAGGGAATCTCTCATGAACAAGACCTCGCGGTCCATGGTGATCGATTCGATGCCCCGGTGCGCCGCCTGCAGCAAAGTGCCGCCGGGGGTTTCGTAGACGCCGCGCGACTTCATGCCCACGAAGCGGTTTTCGACGATATCGATGCGGCCGATGCCGTTTTCTCCGCCGTGGCGGTTCAGGCATTCGAGGAGCTGGGCCGGGCTCATGCGCTCGCCGTTGACCGCCACAGGATCGCCGTTCTCATATTCGATTTCGAGTTCCGTGGGCTTGTCCGGCGCTTTCTCGGGCGATGTGCTTAGCAGAAACATCTCGTCGTGGGGGGCGTCCCAGGGGTCTTCGAGGACCCCTCCCTCGTAACTGATGTGAAACAGGTTGCGGTCCATGCTGTACGGCTTGTCCTTGCTCACGGGCACCGGGATGCCGTGGGTCTTCGCGTAGTCGAACAGGGCGCTACGCGACAAGAGATCCCAGTGCCGCCAGGGTGCGATCACCTTGATGTTCGGGTTCAGCGTCTGGTAGGCCAGTTCGAAGCGCACCTGATCGTTGCCCTTGCCCGTCGCACCATGCGACACGCCCTCGGCCCCTTCCAGGGCGGCGATGCGGATCTGCTCCTTGGCGATCAAGGGGCGGGCGATGGCGGTGCCGAGCAGGTAGTTATTCTCGTAATAGGCGTTCGCGCGCAGCATGGGGAAAACAAAGTCGCGGACGAACTCCTCTTTCAGGTCTTCGATGTAGACACGCTCGGCGCCGGTCTTCAGCGCCTTCTCGCGCACCGGCTCAAGCTCCGCCCCTTGGCCAATGTCGGCGGCGAAGGCGATGATCTCGCAGTCATACTGCTCCTTCAGCCATTTGATAATCACCGACGTGTCCAACCCGCCGGAATATGCCAGGACGATTTTGTTGATTTTCTTTTCCATGCCACACTTCAAGTAAAAGGTTAATCGAACGCCGCCCCGCGGCGTCTATAAAACCTGTGGCCCGCGGGCCCGCCGACGGTCACCGGATAAACTTTTTCCCCAGCGCGTAATGCGCCGCCCCCAGGAGCGGAGCCCTCTCATCGAGAATCACGCGCACAGGAAACTCCGCCATGAGCGGGGCAAATCCGCCCTTGGCTCGAAACGACTTGATGAAATCGCCCGCCGAAAGCAGGGCAGCGAATTTCGCGGCGAGGCCACCGCCAAGGTACAGCCCGCCGCGCGGCAGCACGGTCAGGGCCAGGTTCCCCGCCACCGCACCGAACACCGACGCGAACAAACCGGCCGCCTGCTTGGCCACCGCCGAACTTCCTGAAAGCGCAAGCTCGGTGACAGCGCGGCCGCCTTCGCCCGCGCCCATCTCGGGCACCTCCTTCGAATCCGGAGCGAAGAAGCGGTAGATGCGGTAAAGCCCGGCCCCAGAAAGAACCGTCTCGATGCTGACCCGGCCGAAGGTCTCTCGCAAATGCCGGGCCAGCGCCATTTCCCGGTCGCTACGCGGCGCAAAGTCGGCGTGGCCGGGTTCGCCGTCCACCACCACATAGCGGTCCTGAACGGGAACGAGAAACGCCCCGCCCAGCCCCGTGCCGGCGGAAAGCACCGCCCGGCGGGCTTCTCCGCCCTGCGTGCCCGGTTGCAACTCCATGAGCGAAGACGGGTTGAGAAAAGGCAACGCCGCCGCCGTCGCCGCCAGGTCGTTCAACAACCAGACCTCGGCACCGCCCAGTCGCTTTTTAATATCCCCCGTATTCACCACCCAAGGCAGGTTCGTCACCGCCGCGCGGCCGTCTTTCACCGGCCCGGCGACACCGAGTGCGGCGGCAGATACCGGTGGCCTCTCGCCCGCGAAAAATTTATCGAGCAGTTCGCTAAGCCCGCTGGCGGAGCGGCTTTCGTAACGCGTTTCACGTACCGGCTCAAGCGCGCCGCCGTGTTCCCGGTACAGCGCCAGGTTGACCTTGGTGCCGCCGATGTCTCCAGCCAGAATCATGCCCCCGCTCTCCTTCGGGGAGACCGCCTCAGTCAAGGAAGGATCGGATGCGGGCGTCGAGCTCGGCCTGGTCCTTGGCGAAGGACATGAGCGCCGACTGCGTCATCAAATCGTCGAGAGCCACCGTGCCGGGCCAGTCGCCCAGCCGGGGGATCTTGCCCTTACCGGTGATCTTCTCGTAATCGGCGGCGGTGAAATCGTGAAACAGGTCCACCCCCTCGTCAGCGCAGATCCGCCTAAGCGCGTCGCCGTCCATGGTCTCCAGGTCCCGCCTTTGCGCCAGGACTTCCGAGAAAACCTTGAACTCGGCGGGCACCTCCCACAGTTTTTCGAAGGAAGCCGCGTGGTCCCCCGCGTCGATGCCGGGCCGCACGGTTTCCTCAAAATGGGTTTTCACGGTTTCGGGACGCGTCGGGGAAAAAGCCTCGATCGCCGCCGGCGGAATAGTGAGGACGTCGACCCCGGCGAGAAAGCCCACCTGCTCCCCGCCGCGAATGCTCGCGCCAATCAGGCGGGTGCTGACATCGGGGTGCTGCCGTCTGAGCTCCGCTATGGCCCCCTGCGTGGCCA
>QJWD01000126.1 GCA_003235465.1 Nitrospirota bacterium
ATCCTGCCGCACCCCTGCTGCACGCGCTCGTACCCCTTTGGCGTCTCGCTGCCGTTCATCGAAAACCACCTGAAGGACGTGGTCGACGGCATCGAGGACATCTCCACCGGCCACGGCATCGATGCGGCGCACTCCAGCAGGCTCGGGCTGGCCTCCATCGGCTCGAGCGACGACCACCTGAACCTGCTGGCGGGCACCGCCCTCACCGCCTACGACCGCCGCCACCACGACAGCCTGCCGGCGGCGATCCGCGCCCGCGCCACACGCTCGCTCAAGGTGGACCGCAGCCTCGATACGCCGATCGCCATCGGCCGCAGGTTTTTCCGATGACCAGCAAGACCCACAGGCAAACACCAGGAGGTAATCCCATGAAAAAAACGCAATCCCTGGTTTATACCATCATCGACAGCCCCATAGGCAAGATCGGCCTCGCCAGGACGCCGGCGGGGCTTTGCCGCCTTGATACCCGGATCAAGGGCGAGAAGGATTTTCTCAAGCGGCTTGGGCCCATGCACCCGAGCCCAAGCAAGCAGCCCGCGGCGTTTCTCAAGGTGGAGCGGGAGCTCAGCGCCTATTTCGCCGGCAAGCCGGTGAAGTTCAGCGAGCCGCTCGATTTCTCCACCGGCACCGCCTTTCAGCAGCGGGTGTGGCGTAAGCTCCTCGCCATCCCGCGCGGCAGGACCCGCTCCTACGAATGGCTGGCCAAAGCCGTCGGCAAGCCGCTGGGCGCGCGCGCCGTCGGCAACGCCAACGGAAAAAACCCGCTGTCGCTCATCGTCCCCTGCCACCGGGTGGTGAGAAAAAGCGGCGACCTCGGGGGCTACGCCTCGGGGACGGACCTCAAGCGATTCCTTCTCGATCTGGAGCGGTCCACCGATGGGGCTTTATAACACCCAGGCCATCGTTCTAAGAAGCATCAACCTCTCCGAGACCGACAAGCTGATCACCTTCATGACCCGGCGCTTCGGCAAGGTGAAGTGCGTCGCCAAGGGGGCGAGGAAGATCAAGAGCCGCTCGCACGCCGCCCTCTTGCCGCTCAGCCACCTCAACCTGATTTATTTCGGCAAGGAAAACCAGTCCCTCTACCGGCTGAACCACTCCGACATCGTCGAATCGTTCCAGAACCTGAGGGACGATTTCGGCAAGTTGTACACAGCGGTCTATTTCGCCGAACTGGTGGACGCCATGGTGCCGGAAGGCGACAGGGAGGTTCCCATCTTCGACCTGCTTCTGGGCGCGCTCGCCGCCCTCGGGCAGAACCACGCGAGCGACCCGCTGCTTTCCCTGTTCGAGCTCAGGCTGCTCGCCCATTCCGGCTACAAGCCCGAGCTTACCCGCTGCGCCCATTGCCGCGCCGAGCCGGAAAACGGATGGGTGGGTTTTTCCTACCAGCGCCGGGGCATCGTCTGCATCGCCTGCGCCGGGAACCACGTTATCGATCTCAAAATCGGCGCGGGCACGCTTTCCTACCTGAGGAAGCTTCAAACGCTGGACATTCGGTGGTCCGGGCGATTAAAATTCCCCAAGGGCCTGGCGGGGGAGATCGATCACGTCTCGCACCGGCTGGTGCTTGCCCAGGTGGGGCGCGAGCTGAAGTCGTACCCCTTCATCAAGGCCATGGCCGAGGTGGGCTGAGGCGGCGAACCGTATCGAGGAGAAACGCATGAGCAGACAAAACATCCACACCGGCCAGGCGCCGGCGGCCATCGGCCCGTATTCCCAGGCGGTTCAGGTTGGGGGTTTCCTTTTCACGTCAGGGCAGATCGCCCTAGACCCTGCCACCGGGGAAATGATGTCGGGAGACATCGAGCAGGAAACCGAGCGCGTGCTCACCTCGCTCGCGGCCATTTTGTCCGCCGCCGGGCTCGACCTCGGGGCGGTGGTGAAAACCACCGTCTACCTGAAGGACCTGTCGCACTTCGCCCGCATGAACCAGGTATACGAAACGTTTTTCGGCGACAACAAACCGGCCCGCTCATGCGTTCAGGTGGCGGCCCTGCCTCGCGGCGCCCTGGTGGAGATCGACGCCATCGCCCGCGCCACCCTGTAAACCCGCATGGCTAAAAAAAATACCGGTCAGAGAAATTTCTTCCGCTTCATGGCGGTCATCGGCGTCGTGGTCATCGGCGGTATCGTGTACAGCTTTCTCGGCGCCGCCCCCAGGCTGCCGGGGAACGCGCGCCACAGCGGGCCGCCGCCGCCGGCCGAGTGCCTGGCCTGCCACGTCGAAAACGTCGACCAGGCCCCCATCATGCCGCACCGGCCGATGCCGTCCTGCGTGACCTGCCACAAGCCCGCCTCCTGAGCCTCCTCGCGGGCCGCCTCTTCAGAGGTGCGTGAGGGAAGGTTTTCCCAGAGGATGCACGTTAAACCCGATTTCGAACAGCGCCTGATGACAGGCCGCCTCCTCACAGGTGCGTGAGGGGTGGTTTTCCCAGGGGATGCACGTCAAACCCGATTTCGAACAGCGCCTGGTGGTCGAACAGGTTGCGGCCGTCGAAGATGCTGGCGGGTTTCTCCATGCTGTCGTAAATTTTCTGAAAATCCAGATCGCGGTACTGCTTCCATTCGGTGAGCAATAGCAGGACGTGCGCGCCCTTCGCCGCCTCGTAGGGGTCCTCGACAAATTCGAGGTT
>QJWD01000349.1 GCA_003235465.1 Nitrospirota bacterium
CAGCCGTTGCCCTGCGTGGACACCACGGTGGCCTCGGTGATGAGGAGCCCGGCGGTAGCGCGCTGGGCATAATACTCCGCCATCATGTCGTTCGGCATTCGCAGGCACCCCGCCCGCCCGCGCGTCAGCGGCGCGAGGACGACGCGGTTCTTGAGCCGAAGGCCCTGGAGGTTGTAAGGGCTTAGCAAGTGGGGGGTCTTGGGTTTTTCGGACATAACGGAACCTCGGGCTGGGTGAACAGGGCGGCGGCAAGGACGCCGGTTCATCAATACCGAGGGCGCATGATAGCAATGCCGCCTGCCGGTTTGCACCACAAAATTGATCGCCGGCCTCAGGTCGCTCTTTTGAGCCCGAGTTTTTTTATTTTCGAGTGCAGCGTCGTCGGCTTCATGCGAAGAAGCGCCGCCGCGCCGCCGGGCCCGGCGATTTTCCAGTTGCAACGGGCGAGCGCGCACAGGAGGTTTTGCCGCTCCCTCTCCTTCATCTCGTCATCGGTCAAAATGCCAGGCTCGCCCGCGTCTTCCGGGAACCCGGCTGCGTCCCCTGCCGGGGTTGGCTGGGCGCCAGCCGGTTCAAACAAGCCGAGCTTGCCCGAACGCGCGGTGATGACCGCGCGCTCGATGACGTTTTGCAGCTCGCGGATATTCCCGGGCCAGGGGTAGCTCTTAAGGTCCTGAATATTTCTTTTGGTGAGCCGGGGCCGGGGGCGGTTCAGGTTGTTCGCGGCCACCTCCACGAAATGCGCGGCGAGCTGCGGGATGTCTTCCCTGCGGCTTCTAAGCGGCGGCATCTCGATGGGGAAAACGTTCAGCCTGTAGTACAGGTCCTCGCGAAAGCGCCTCGCCCGCACCTCCTCCTTCAGGTCCCTGTTGGTCGCGGCGATGATGCGCACGTCCACCGATCGCGTCTTCTCGTCGCCGATGCGCTCGAAGGTGCCTTCCTGCAACACGCGCAACAGCTTGCTTTGCAGATCCAGCGGGATTTCACCGATCTCGTCGAGAAACAGGGTGCCGCCGTCGGCCAGTTGAAAGCGCCCCGCCCGGTCCTTGACCGCGCCGGTGAACGCGCCTTTAACGTGGCCGAAAAATTCGCTCTCGTACAGCTCCTTGGGGATGGAGGCGCAGTTGACCTTGATCAGGGCGCGGGCCCCTCGCCGGCTTAAGCGGTGGATGCCGCGCGCCACGAGTTCCTTGCCGGTTCCCGATTCGCCGGTGATGAGGACGCTGGCGTCGGTGGGCCCCACCATTTCGATCTGCCTGAGTATGTTCTCGATGGCGGGGCTCGTTCCCAGGATGTCGCCGTAGGCGCGGGCGCCCAGCACCTCCTCGTGCAGGTAGGCGTTTTCAAGCTCCAACTGATGGCGCAGCCGATCTATCTCCTCCTCGGCGCGCCGCCTCTCGGTGATGTCGCGGAAGACGATCACCGCGCCACGCAATTGCATGTTTTCGCGGATCGGCGTGCTGACGTACTCGACGGGAAAACTCGTCCCATCCTTGCGCCAGAACACTTCATCGGAAGACGTGCAAACCCGGCCCTCGGTGAAGGCGGCGTAGATCGGGCATTCCTTCAGCGGGTAGGGCGTGCCATCCGGCCGCGAATGGTGGGTCAGCCGGTGCTGGCACTGGCCGATCATTTCCCGCGCGCTGTAACCCGTCATGCGTTCCGCCGCCGGGTTCACGAACGTCGTCATGCCCTCGGCATCGATGCCGTAAACCCCCTCGCCCGCCGCCTCGAGGATCAGGCGGTTGAGATGGGCCGCCCGGACGGGCTCGTCGTCTTTGACGGATGATGTGCGTTTTCGGCTCATGCCACAAGCCTACCCCACGAGGCCGGAAAAATCCATGATATTTCGTAACTATGTATTTTAAAATAGCGAAATTTAGCTATTTACGAAATATCGTCATATTCTCCCAAGCCAAATTTTCCCGTAACACAATACATTTAAAAGGGTTTTCACACCTCCCTCAACGTGCCATGGAACATGCTCAATAGGATTCAACATGAATGCCAGGGAAGGCCTCGGCCGGCCCGCCGCCTTCATCCGGCAAAACCTTGATCGAACCTTTTACCAGGGAGGGATGCAAAATGAAAACCGCCATCGTCGTTTTATCGGACCCCAAAAATGGATCGGAAGAGTCTCTCGGCCGGGTGTTCAACGCTCTCGCCACCGCCTACGATTTCAAGAACGCGGGCAAGGAGGTGTCCATCCTGTTTCAGGGCGCGGGCACCCGCTGGCCCGAAACCCTCGCCGCCGAAAACCACCCGGCGCACGAGTTGTTCACCCAGGTCGCGGATAAAATCCAGGGCATCTCCTGCGCCTGCGCCGACGTGTTCGGCGCCACCCCCAACGGTTACGACCTGATCCGCGACAACGCGGTGCCGAAAACCAGCGGCCTGCCGAGCCTGAGCAAACTTCAGGATCAGGGTTTCCATGTCCTTACCTTTTAATTATCGATGAGCCCCCTGCTTTTAGCAGGGGGCCCCACTTCGGGCCGCGCCCGAAAAAGAAGGAGACCGACCGATGACCGAGAACTTCACCGAACTCGCCTTCACCGAAAGCGTCAAAAAAGTGCAGGAAAAGTACGGCACCCGCGCCGCTTATAAACGCATGGAGCGAAGCGGGGCGTTCC
>QJWD01000363.1 GCA_003235465.1 Nitrospirota bacterium
TTTTTAGCGGAAACTGTCACCAGTTTTTCCGAGTTTTTGCCCGAGGAAATGCTGGCTTATCCGTGAGTTCGCGGTGCGGCCCCAGCGTATGTCAGGCCGGGTGGTGGCAGACGATCCTGGCTCCTCCCTGAAAGTGCATCTCCATACCAACTTTAGCTGAACATCAACCTGGCGGGTGCGAAGCGGGCGCCTGTGTTTCATGCCGCGGTTTGATCGGATGGCCGCCGCATGAGCGACGGAAGTCCACCCCGGCGGGTGATCAGGATCAGGCTTTGGGGCGTCGACAAGTGGCTAAGTCACAGGATTTTGATTCCTGCATTCGGAGGTTCGAATCCTCCCGCCCCAGTTCAAAATGAGTTAGCAAGGCGCGGCGAACAAACCTATGGATAAAAACGGCAACGGCAGGGTTCTGGTATTTTCCGGGCGGGCCAACCCGCAGCTCGCGGAGGATATCTGCCGCTATATGAACGTCGATCTCGGCCGGACCGTCATCAAGGACTTTTCCGACAAGGAGATTTACGTCAAGATCGAGGAAAACGTTCGCGGCGGCGACGTGTTCGTGATCCAGTCCACCTGCTTTCCGGGCAACACCAACCTGATGGAGATGCTCATCATGATCGACGCGCTCAGGCGCTCGTCGGCCAAGCGCATCACCGCCGTCCTGCCCTATTACGGCTACGCCAGGCAGGACAGGAAGTGCGAGCCCCGGGTTCCCATCACCTCCAAGCTGGTGGCGGATCTGTTGCAGACGGCGGGTACGGACAGGGTGCTCACCGTCGACCTGCACGCCGGGCAGATCCAGGGATTTTTTAACATCCCCGTCGATCATTTATTTGCAATGAACGTTTTAATACAATACATTAAGAGTCTTAATCTGCCGAACCTGATCGTCATTTCACCCGATGCGGGCGGCGTGGAACGGGCGCGCGCGTTTGCCAAACGCCTGGGCACCTCGCTTGCCATCATCGACAAGCGGCGCGAAGTGGCGAACGTGGCGAAGGCGATGAACATCATCGGCGATGTCAAGGACAAGGTCGCCTTCATCGTCGATGACATGATCGACACCGCCGGCACCCTGATCGAAGCCACCGATGCCCTGCTCGGCGCGGGCGCCAGGGAGGTTCATGGGTGCTGCACGCATCCGGTGCTGTCCGGCCCGGCGGCGGAGCGGATCACCAAGTCGGCCATCAGTTCGGTGGTGGCGACCAACACCATCCCGCTGCATAACGGGCTGGAGAAAAATCCGAAAGTAAAAATTCTGTCCGTGGCGCCCTTGTTGGGCGAGGCGATCCTCAGGATTCACCGCGAAACCTCGGTCAGTTCATTATTCGATTGAAGGAGTAATCATCATGTCTTTGGAACTCAATGGAGTGGTCAGGCAGCGGGGGGTGAAGTCCAGCGCGAAACAGGACCGCCGCGATAACTATCTGCCCGGTGTGCTTTATGGCCTGGAGGACAACGTGCTACTCAAGGTACGGCCCAAGGAACTCAGCAAGCTCATCGCCCAGGAGGGCCGCAATGCCCTGATCGACCTCAGGCTCGAGGGCGACAGCAAGGATAAGCGCAAGGTGCTGCTGAAGGAGCACCAGGAGCACCCGCTCAAGGAAGGCTGGCTGCATGTCGATTTCATCGAGCTCGACATGAGCAAACGCATCAAGGCCGAGGTGCCCATTCGCCTCGAGGGCCATTCACCCGGCGAAAAACTCGGCGCCATGGTGAACCATCTCATCCACACTCTGGACATCGAGTGCCTTCCCGGTGAAATCCCGCGCGAGATCGTGATCAACATGGCGGAGGTGGAGCTTGACCAGGTGGTGCATGTGTCCGACCTCAAGCTGGCCGATAACATCGAGGTTTTGACCGGCCTTGGCGATGCGGTGGTCACCGTCCACATCGAGAAGGCGAAGGAAGAGAAGCCCGAGGGCGAGGCTGCGGCCGAGGGCGAGGCCGCGGCGGCGGAGCCGGCCAAGAAAGAGGAGTCCTGATTTAAGCCGTGATCCTCATCCTGGGTCTTGGGAACCCCGGGCCGCGTTATGAGCTGACCCGCCATAACGTCGGATTTCTTGTCCTGGACAATCTTTGCGAGCGGCATCGCATCAAGCTCGACCAATTCAAGTATCAGTGCCAGTACGGCCAGGGTGAGGTGGGCGGCCTGAAAGTCCTTGCCGCGAAGCCCCTGGCCTACATGAACCGCAGCGGGATTCCCGCCAGGGCCCTTCTCGCCGCGTTCGACATTCCGCCGGAACATGTCATCGTCATCCACGATGATATTGACCTTCCGCTCGGAAAACTAAAGAAGAAAAACAAAGGTGGCGACAGCGGCCAGCGCGGGGTCCGGTCCATGATGGAAACCCTCGGGACGGACCGGTTTTACCGCGTCCGCGTGGGTGTGGGCCGGCCGGAGAACCGGGAGGACATCGTCGATTACGTCCTCACGCCCTTTCACGACGACGAGATGGGTACGCTGAACGAAGTCATCGATCAGGCGGCGCTGATGGTGGAAGCGACACTCAAGGAACTCAATAATTCTATCAATCAAACGGAGGAGTAGACGGGATGTTAAAGGACTATAAAGGGGAGCTGATTTTCATCGGCCTTTCCATGGTCGCGTATGTGGCGTTGGCCAC
>QJWD01000259.1 GCA_003235465.1 Nitrospirota bacterium
AGGAGGCCGAGGAGGAACAGGTAACCGCTGTCCGCCGCCGCAATCCATTCCGGCTGATGCAGGGAATTGTTGTTCAGGATGTTGTCGATCACCGTGGCGTGGATTTCCACCCCCGGGTAGAGTGGGTCGAACGGCGTGACCTGGATGTCCTGCAGCCCGGTGGCGGTGGCGCCGACGAGAACGATTTTTCCCTTCAGCAGTTCCAGGGTTTCCGCCGAGACGCGGTCGTGGATGATGTCGGTGACGGACAGGTAAGGGAAAGTGCCGCGTTTCCCCAAGAAGTTGATCTCCATCTCCCCGCGCTCGTTGGTGAGGATCTCCACCGCTTTCGGGCTGTCGAGCAAAACCGTTTGCACCCCGAACTCGTCGACCTTGAACAGCAGCGTGCCGCTCAGGAAGGTTTCGAGGATGCGAATCGACAGGGGCGGGAAAAAATAATTTTTCCGGGTCACCGGGTCGAAGTAGCGGACGATCAACGGCAGCTTGCGGATGGAGCCGTCGGCCTCGACGTCCATGGAAATGAAACCGTTCTTCTGCGAGGTCTGCGACAGTTGTGGGATGTTCGCCTCCACCGCGTAGGCGGTGCGGAACTCCATGAGGTCGAGCGAAATATCGCCCTGCGATTTGATGAACCCCTTGAACTGGCCGGGCAGGATGTTGGTGAAGTTATCGTGCCGCGATTTTTCCGTTAGGTGATCGAGGCCTTCGGGATCGAAATAGAAAAAATAGCCGAGCACCGCCCTGTCGGACAGGGCAAGGGATTTGGCGAACAGGGCGTCGTAATCCGACGCCATGAGGTAGCGGTCGAGGGTCTCGTTTAAGATGGGGGTGGATTCGGCCAGCGGCTCGAGCTCAAGCTGCAATTCCTTCAGCGTCTCGGCTCCGGAACTTTCGTCGGGCGATGAAAACACCATGTTGAAGCCGATGACCTTGGCCTGCAGCGCCACCAGTTTTTCCACCAGGTCGGCCAGGGTTTTGCGCGGCCAGGGCCAGCGCCCGAGTTCGTCGATGCTTTTCTCGTCGATGGCGGCGATGACCACTTCCGGCCCCGGCTCAAGCGGGCCGCGCATCTGAAAATGCGCGTCTCTCAGCAACATCTCCATGCGCTCGAGGAAGGGCGGATTGAAGCGGTAGCCGAAAACCGCGAGCACCGTGATCAAAATTCCGATAACCCATTGATTAAACGTTTTCATCGGCGCTCTTTCCATACGATTGCCCTTGCCGGCGCCGGCGTGCCGGAAACCAGGCCTCGGGCCTTTCCCGCCGCCCTGCGGGATTTATTCAATGTATTCTTTCACGGATGATGGTAAAATAGACGGAACCGGCGCCGTTAAATTGTTATCCGCCGCTTTTGCGTGTGGCTTAGGTCCGTTAACCCGATCATCTCACAGGTTGTCGAGTTTGCCCATGAAAACCCTGCCCGATTTCGGACGCCGCGTTGTTTCGGCCAGGTTGTCCTGGTTTTTCGCCCTAATGCTCATTCTCCTGTTCGCGTCTTCCACGGTGGCCAAGGAGGACCGCATCACGCGGGGTGAATTCGTGCAGATGATGGCCGAGCACAATCCGGACAACCCGCTCTTGCCGAAAAACCACGGCGAGCTTTCATCAGGCGATCTCTACAGGCAGATCGTCGAGGCGCTCAAGATCCGCGGCTTTTACGTGCTCGACGGCAAGCAGGAAAGCGGCCCGCTCAACACGCAGGAGTTTGTTCGCATCACTTACGCCTTCACCGGCCAGCCGGCGGGCACCAGCCTGTTCGAGCAAAAACTTTTTCTTAAAAAAGCCGGCATCATCAAATCCGCCGACATCGGCATCGCCACCGGCATCGAGGGCGAGGTCCTGCAATACCACAAGGGGGATATCTCCGGCAACCGGGTGGAACTGGCTTCGCCCCTGTTCGCCGACGACCGCATCAACAACGGGCCGAGCGCCAAATCCTCGTTCACCTTCGACGACGGCAGCGTCCTCACTCTGGGCGAGGAGGCCGTTGTGAATATTAGCAAGCACATCTACGATCCGGAAAAAGATTTTCGCCAGATGGTCATCAACGTCTCGATGGGGGCGGTCAAGTTCGTCGTCACCAAGGCCAGGGACAAGAACTCGATGTTCAAGGTGATCACCCCCACCGTCACCGCTTCGGTGCGCGGCACCGAGTTCGTCGTCATGGTGGGCCCGAACGGCGAAACCACCCTGGTCGGCATCGAAGGCAGCATCGAAACCGCGCCCATCTTGCCCGACGGTTCGGAAGGCCGGCCAAGCCTGCTTTCAGCCGGCGAAATGCAGGACGTTTCCCCCAAGGGCGCCACCTCGCAGGTGAAACAGGCGCCACCCCACGTCATCAGCCGCGCGAGGGATAAAACCGCCGAACCGAAAGCCAGGATACCGGCCGACGGGATCACGAAATCGCAGGCGGAGGATGCAGCGCTCGCCACTAAGAGCGTCACCGAAAAACCCGCCGACCCCTCAGCACCCGGAACAGGCAACCTCACGCCGCCCGATGCGCCCAAACCCGTGGGCGACGACGGCAAGGGCGTCATCTGACTTTCCGGCCCCTCGCCAGGCTGAATTTCAGGCGCGTTCCTGAGATATATTTCCCAAAGCCGTCCAGCGGCCGAATGCGGCCGT
>QJWD01000156.1 GCA_003235465.1 Nitrospirota bacterium
GATGCCGAGGCGCACTGCATCGGGATTGACGATCTCCTGCAGCGCGTCCTTGTATTCGCGGAAGGTCATTTCCCGCAGGAACAACTCGTAGCCCAGCGACACCACGCCGATCAGCGAAATCAGCAGCGCGAATTCCTTGACCGGATGCAGCCAGATGCTCTCGTGGTCGAACAACCCTTCCGCGCCGATGTAGGCCCCCGCGCCCGCCACAAAAATCACCACGGCAAGAAAAATGATGCGGTCCCGCACCCACGCTCGAATATTCAGGCCACTCTTGTCCGGTTTCTGCATGGAAGGCATTGTAGGGAATTCGTGTTATGAAATTATGAGGGCGGACGTGCCCCGGGGAAAGGCTGTCGAAACTCGGAAAATTTTACATGAAAAGAACCGGAGGCACAATGGCAATCCCGCCGGGCGTCAACTGAGGCCAGATTTTCTGCGCAGCCACCATTCGAGAAAAAGAAGACCGGCGATCAACCCGTAGGCCGCCCAATTGTCCCAAAGGGAAAACGTCTTGCTGCGGGTCTTGACCAGCACTTCCGGGTTCTCGAAATGGATGCCGGACAGGTCCGTCTGGGCACTCAAGACCGAGGCCGTGCCGCCGCTGATCGCGGCGATTTTTTCCAGCAGGGCGGGATTCACCAGCGGCTTCTGAAATTCCGCCGTGTCGCCGAACACGCCGAAGCCGGCCTCCGCGCTCAGGGTCTCCTTGCCGCGCTTCACTTCGGCGCGTGCGTGGTAAAACCCCTCCTCTTCCGGAGTGAAAGCAAAGGCGACTTCCCCCAGCGGGCCGGCCTTGAGCGCGTGCGTATCCACGCCCCCCGCCGGCGAACGGAGGGTGAGGGTCACCGCCTCCCCCGCGGCGGGCTGGTAATCCTCCTTGAGCACCCGCCCCTTGATGAGCACCTCGTCGCCTTCGTGGTATTGCTCCCGGTCGGTTTCCAGTTGCAGGACCTGGGTGGCCGGGTCGCCCGAGAGCCAGGCCACCATGTTGTTCCAGAACCGCTGGTAATAGCGGCCGCTGCCGCCTTCGCCGACGCGGCGAAAATTCCAGTTCCACGACGAATCGCTGGCGATGAGCGCCGCCCGCCCCCGGCCCTTCTTCGCCACCGCCAGCACCGGCCCCCCCTTGCCATCCTCGACGAGCACCTGCGCACCGGTTTCCGGCCTGAGCCCGGTGTTCAGGGTACTGAGCGGCGGCAGCGAGCGCCAGATCTTCTCGTTCGCCGCGTCGTCCTTTTCAAGGCGCAGAATCGGGTGGTTGAGGAATCCCTTCACCGGACGCGATGCAATTTCGTCCTTTCTCCAGGCCTGCTTCTCGCGCAGGAGCGAAACCGGGAGAAGGTCCTCGATGGCGGTGCGCTCGTATTCCCCGCCCTGGAACGACAGGTTGCCACCGATCATCAGGAACGCGCCGCCGTTCTCGACGAACGCCTTGACATTTTCCAGGTGCTTCTTCTCGATGAACGGTGAGTATTTAAAGTTCTGGAAGATGACGAGGTCGAACGAGTTCAGGTAATCGGTGAACAGCAGGTTCGACGGAAAAGGGATGAGGCTAAGCTCGGTGGTGGGTGCGGCAACGTCGTCGCCAAGGGTGCGCAGGATGAAAAAGGACAACAGGTCCACCTTGGGATTGTTCACCAGCACCTCGCGGAGAAACCGCGAGTCCCACGAGGGGCGACCGTTCAGGTGCAGAACGCGAATGCGGTCGGGGATGACTTTCACCTGAAATTCCCGCCGGTTGTTGCTGGCGATCGACTCGCCGGCAAACAGCGGCAGCGACAGGCTGTACACCCGCTTGCCGAGCGCCCGCGGCGTGAACTGGAGGTCCACCGGATAACGCGCGGTGCCCTCGCGGATCTCGATCATTTTTGAAATCAGGACGTTATCCCCCTCCTTCAACACCAGCGACACATTCTTGTTGCCGATGGACGAGGCGTTCACCGTCACCGAAAGATTGACCGGCTGTTGAACGAAGCCAAAGTCCGGCGCGTCGACGGCCTCGATGGCGAGATCCTTGAACAGATCGTTGCTGCCGGTCTGAAAGGCGTGGATCGGGCTGTCGATGGAGGCCACGGCCCGCCTCAGCTCCTCTGAAATTTCATCCGGCGCCTGATTGAGGTCGGCGCCGTCGGAAAACAGCATCACACCCTTCAAGGACTGGTCCTCGTATTTCTTCCGCAGGTCGGCGAACACCCGGCCAAAATCGGTGAACGGTTCCCTCGGTTGGTAATGCGTGGCGATCTCACCCGACGACACCTGGACGGGACGGTCGGAAACAAAATAAAAATCCACATTGAACGTCTTGGCGAGCCGCTCGAAATAGGGCTGGTTTTTCTCCATCGCCTGGCGAACCAGGCTCGCCCTCGGCTGCTCGTCGGGAAAAGTTTTGATCGACAGGCTCTTGCTGTTGTCGAGCAGGACGGCGATGGAATTCTTCAGGTAATGCCCCTTGCGCAGTTCGAGTTCCGGACGGAACAGAACGAGCAGCAAGGCGGAAAAGGCCAGCACCCTTAGCAGGAGCAGAAAAACCTTCCTCCAGGGGGATCGAATCCGTGCGAGGCTGGTCCAGAAAAACCACAAAGCAAGCGGCACCAGGAGCACCAGAACCGCCGCTTCGAGA
>QJWD01000002.1 GCA_003235465.1 Nitrospirota bacterium
TTGTACTACGGCAACCGCCTGGTGCAGTTCCCCCTCGGCATCTTCGGCGTGGCGCTGGGTGTGGCGCTCCTGCCCACGCTGTCGTCGCAGGCGGCGAGGAACGCCACCGGCGAGTTCATCAAGACGTTGGGGTTCGGCATCCGGCTGATCCTGTTCATCACGCTGCCCGCCACCGTCGGCCTGATCCTCCTGCGCTTCCCCATCGTCAACACGCTGTGGGAGCGCGGCGAATTCACCCGCGCCTCCACCGAGGGCACCGCCACCGCCCTCCTCTTTTACTCGCTTGGCCTCGCCGCCTTTTCCGGCATCAAGGTGATCGTGCCGGCATACTACTCCCTGAAGGACACGAAGACGCCGGCGCGCATCGGCATCTATTCGATGCTGCTCAACATCATCCTCAACCTGCTGTTCATGAAGCCGCTCGGCCACGGCGGCCTGGCGCTAGCCACCTCCCTCGCCTCGGTGTTCAACGCGGTCATGCTGGTTCACCTGCTAAGGAAAAAGCTCGGGCTCATGGGCGGGCGGGTGATCCTCGCCTCGACGCTCAAGGTGGCGCTGAATTCCGCGCTGATGGGCGGGCTCCTCTACGTCATCAGCGCGGCCTGGTTCGACCCGGCTGCGCCGCTCGCCGAAAAGCTGGTTTTCCTCACCGCCGCCATCCTGGCCGCCATCGCCGTCTTCGCCGGCCTCGCGCGCTTCACCCAGCGCGAGGAACTCGGCTTCCTCCTCAACCCGAAAGACCGCTCGCGCGACTCTAAATAAACCCTGGCGCTTGCGTTATTCCAGCCGTGGTCTATAATAATCCGCCGCGGCCGCTCCTGTTAATTCCGCTCATGAAAGGATGATGCGATGATGATTGCCTGCCTCGATCTGGAAGGGGTGCTCGTGCCCGAAATCTGGATCGCCTTCGCTGAAAAAACCGGCATCGAAAAACTGCGCCTGACCACCAGGGACATTCCCGATTACGATGTGCTGATGCGGGGGAGGCTCAAGATATTAGAGGAAAACAAGCTCGGGCTGCCGGACATCGAGGAGGTCATCGGCGGCATTGCGCCGCTGCCCGGGGCGAAGGATTTTCTCGACTGGCTGAAAACCGAGTTTCAGGTCATCATCCTGTCCGACACGTTCTACCAGTTCGCCGGGCCGCTGATGCGCCAGCTCGGCCATCCCACCCTGTTCTGCCACCGCCTGGTGGTGGACGAAAGCGGGCGCATCGCCGATTACAAGCTGCGCCAGGCCGACGGCAAGACCCAGGCGGTGCGCGCCCTGAAGGGCCTGAACTTCAAGACCGTCGCCGCGGGCGATTCCTACAACGACACCGGCATGCTGAAAGAGGCGGACCGCGGCATCCTGTTTCGCCCGCCGGATAACGTCATCCGCGAATTTCCCCAGTTCCCGGTGACAAGGGATTACGAGGAATTCAAAGCCGCCCTGCTCGCGGCGAAGGGCGAGCTCGAGGCTTGATGCACATCAGCGGACCTCCGAGGTGAGAAGGTTGCTCGCCACGTAACCGGTTATGCCGTTCACCTCCACCTTGCTCCAGATTTCGCCGTTCTCCACCACCTTGATCTCGGCGCCCTGCTCCAGCTTGGCCAGCACCTCGCTGCCGGTGTCGGGGCGCTCGCGAACGTTGACCGAGCTCGCCTTGACCGTGTGCACGACCTGGAAGTCGGCATCCTTCGGCGCATGCTCGGGCGGCGGCGTGATGACGGCCTCACCCGGCGCATCGGGCGCCTGCTCCTGCATCTTTTCACCAACCGGGATGTCGAGCTTGTAGACGACGATGATGCCGAACAGGAGCAGGATCAGGGAAATCCTGAGCAGGGTCTGAAAAAACGTCAGCCCCTTTTCAGGGTTCTCGTCGGCGGGGGTGGGCGGTCCGCAAAAGGCGCAGAACACGGTTCTCGGCGGCATCGGCTCGCGGCAGTCCGGGCAGTGGCGGACCTCCTTCCTGGGTTCCGGGGCTTCCTTCTGTTTCATATAGTCAAGAAAGGTTTCGGCCATCGTTTCAGGGTCCTCTTTGGATTGATGTTCTTTTCCCGCTTCAATTCAAATCGTATATTTCGCCGTACTTCTCTTTGAGATAGGCGGTGAAGTGCTCCGGGTTGAGCGGCTCGCCGGTGACCTGGCGGCTGAGGTCGGCGGCGCTCATCAGGCGTCCCTGGCGGTGGATTTTTTCGCCCAGCCAGTCCCGCGTGCCGGTAAATTCCCCGCGCGCGATCTCGTCCTCCACGCCCGGCCTTTGCCGCACCAGGGCGCGGTAAAACTGGCACGCGTACATGGCGCCCAGCGTGTACGAAGGAAAATAGCCGAACGCGCCGCCGCTCCAGTGCACGTCCTGCAGCACGCCCAGGGTATCGTCCGGCGGCTCGATGCCGAGGTAGGCGCGCATTTTTTCGCGCCACAATCCCGGCAGGTCGGATACCGCCACCGACCCGTCGAACAAGCCGCGTTCGATTTCGTAACGCAGGATCACGTGCAGCGGGTGATGCACTTCGTCCGCCTCGACGCGGATGAACCCCGGCTGGCAGGCGTTGACCGCGCGGTAAAGCGCCTCCTTGTCCACGGCTTCGAAATGGCCGGGGAAGGCGCTTCGAAACAGCGGCAGCGCGTAC
>QJWD01000270.1 GCA_003235465.1 Nitrospirota bacterium
GCGGATATATTTGATTACGTCCCAGATTTCCTTGTCCTTCAAGGTCTTGCCGTGGGGCGCCATGCCAGTTCCGGGCGACCCATTCTTGATAATGTGGAACATCTGACCAGGCGACACGTTCTTCATGGTCTCGGCGCAGGTGAAGTTCCGGGGCTTCGGCTTCAGCGCCGCGCCCAGCTTGCCGCCGCCGTCGCCGGCATCGCCATGACAGTTCTTGCAGGCCATCGGCTTGGCGGTTTTTTCATACAACATTTTGCCGTTGGCCGCGTCGGCGCTCGCGGTTTCGTCCTTGCCGGCTATATTGGACGGGGCCGCCTTGGTTTTCCTCGGCTGCGGGCATTCCGGCCCGGCCTGGGCGGCGCTCACCGCGAACACCGTGAACGTCGCGAGTACGGTCAACATCATCAAGTTTTTCATCGTCCTCTCCTTTGCTTGCATGAATAAATAATCATCACGTTAAGTGAACCGCTGTCACTTCACCGTCAGCTCGAAGTTGGCGGCGGCGTCGCCGTCACCCACGGTGATCTCCTGCGTGGAGGAACCCACGTAGGGCTGCCACGCCGTCACCTTGTACTTGCCGGCGGGGATGCCTTCGATCTTGAAGAAACCGTCATCGCCGCTGATGGCGTAGTACGGGTTCCACACGATGCGCGCGTCGGCTTCCATGAAGTTGTGCTGGTCGCACTGCAGGAAGAAATGATCGTCCTTTTTCGGCTTGAAGCGCTTGAACGACTTCGTCACGTCGGCCACATCGCCCTGGCTCGGCAGCGGCTTGTTGAACAGCGTCTTGCGGTTCGCGCCTGCCACCGAATAACCATGCGGGTTGTGCAGGATGTCCTTGTCCTTGTTCGTCACCATCGCCAGGCCTTCCTTCTCGCCCTTCGCGGTCTTCCGGATCACGGCCATTTTCGGGAAAATGTCGCAGGTCTTGAAATCGAACGCCGCGATCGGGTTCGCCGGCCAATCCTTGCCCTTGTCGATGTTCTCGATGAACACCACCGCGTCCTTCAGCTTGCCGCCATTCGCAACCACCTTGTAACGTGGGCGAATGCCGTCCTTCGCATCGGGATGCGTGCTGCAGAATTCCGCGTTCTTGCCCTTGCTCAGGTCTTCCATGATCGGCGCGGGCGCGTCGCCCTTCAGCGTCACTGTACCGCTGATGGAACCCTTGCCAGGTGCGCCGCCTTCATAACCCTTGGCAAAACCGGCGGAGACCACGCCGAGAGTCAAAATGCTGATGCCGATTGCTGTGGTCAATGTCTTCATGGTCCTCACCCCTTTCGGTTGTCGATTCAAATGGCTTCACCCGTCCGGGCGTAATTGATTTTTGAAGGGTTCCGGCTCCGCCGCTGCGTGAAGCCGGGCTTGGCGCCGCGTTTCACCTGCGGCCTCAGTCGCTCCTCGGTGAGCGCGTTATAAAAATTCTGCCAATAGCCCTTGCTGACCTTTTCCGGCGGAACGATGCGCTTCAGTTTTCCTTTGGCGTTGTAGATTCTCACTTCGTAGAACATTCCAGCCTCCTTCCTCGCTCCGGGAACTATCCCGTCGGTGCGAATGCCTCTCGCTTGTTGGGGGGGACCCCCCGGCAAAAGGGGGCTTTTGCCGGGAGGCTTCGATGGCGTGTTGAAGGAAACCCCACCTGTCCTTTTTTATCGTCCTTCCCTGCCACCGAGGGCTCATTCCACCCTGTATAGAGCAAGTGCAATGCCAGAGCCACCACGGCGCCTGGCAATATCAATATAAATCCAAATAATTCAATTAGTTATATAATTTTTCGGGGATGGTTTGGAGGCGCTGACAGACAGAACAAGGGAAGGAAAATCCCATTTCGGGACGAATGATCCCGAATCGGGACTCAATTTGGGACGGCCGCGCGCTATCGACAAGCGGTCAACGCAGGCCGAATTTCTTCACCATGCGATAAAAGGTGCTGCGCGCGAGGCCCAGTTCCCGTGCCGCGAGGGGTATATTTCCGCGGGTTCTTTCGAGCGCCAGGGCGGCCGTCCGCTTCTGCACCTCTTCCCAGGAGAGACGGGCTTCCCCGGCGGGCGCCGGGCGGGGGGCATCCTCGGCGGCGGCGCTTGCGGCCTCATTCGCTTCCGAGGTTAGAGAAACCACATCGGCGGGCAGGGAGCCAATATCGATGCGGCCCGTGCCGGTGTCGATCATCGCCCGGTAGATCGTGTTCTCGAGCTGGCGGATGTTGCCCGGCCAGGGGCAGCGCATGAGCGCGTCCATCGCCTGCGGGCTGATCGAGGTCACGGACTTGTCGAGCTCCGCCTGGTATTTCTTCAGGAAGTGAGCGGCGAGCTTGGGGATGTCCTCCCTGCGCTCTCTGAGCGGCGGCACGTGAATGGGAAACACCGCCAGACGGTAATACAAATCCTCGCGAAAGCGGCCCTCGGCCACCTCGCGCTTCAAATCCTTGTTGGTGGCGGAGATGACGCGAAGATCCACCTCGATCTGCCGGTTCTCCCCCATGCGCTCGAAGGTTTTCTCCTGCAACACTCGCAGCAGCTTGGTCTGCGTGCTGGGGCTGAGTTCCGCCACCTCGTCGAGGAACAGGGTGCCGCCGCCGGCAAGCTCGATCTTCCCTGTCCGCGCTTCCACCGCGCCGGTGAACGCGCCTTTCTTGTGGCCAAAAAGCTCGCTGTCCTGCAAGGGTTCGGGGATGGCGCCGCAGTTAATGCCGACAAACAGGCCTTCCCTCGCGCGGCTGCCATAATGGATGGCGCGCGCCAAAAGCTCCTTGCCTGTTCCGCTTTCGCCAAGCAGCAGCACGCTCGCGCGGCTGTCCTTAACCTTGTCCACCTGCTCCAGGACCCGGGCCAGCGCCGGGCTGTCTCCGACCAGGCCCTTTTTGGCGTGCGCGTCCTCGAGTTCCCGCTCCAGGTGGCGCACCCGGCTCACCAGGCCGCCGTGCTCCACCGCCTTGGTCAGGCAGGGGACGAGGCGGGATTCATCCACCGGTTTAGGCAGGTAATCGAACGCGCCCAGTTTGACGAGGTCGACCACGGTTTCGACATCGGTGACGTTGGTCACCATGATGACGGGGATGTCGTCGCGCTGGCGTTTCAGGGTTTTCAGGGTTTCCCGGCCGCCGATGCCGGGCATCATCAGATCGAGAAACACCGTCGCCGGGTTTTCATCGAGGGCTTCCAGGCAGGCTTCGCCGCTGTCGAAACATTTCACCCGGTAGCCCTTGCCCTCGAGCAGCACGCTCAGGATGCGCTGCTGGTGCCGGTCGTCATCGACAACGAAGATCAGTTTCTTTTCCATCGCGGGTCACGCACCTGACAGGGTGGAAGGAAAGTTCGCCGCCCGGGCGGCAATCCGGAAGCACCGGCCTGCATTTCATTATAGCCAATGGGGATGCCGTTTAACAGGGCGGCCGGCGTCGTTTTGCCGCCCGCGATGAAGTGCTATAATGCACTCATTTTGCCTTATTCCAAGGTGGTGCATGCTTAAGAACCGGCGTCTTGTTCTCCTGATCGTATTTTCCGTGGCCGTCGCCATCGGCTTCTGGGGCTTGTCGCGCTACCCCGCGCTCGGCGGCAAGGCGGCGATGTCTGGCACCGAGGCGTTCGAGGACACACTCACCAATGTGGCGGCCTTCCACCCGCCGGAAAACGCGTCGTGGGGCGTGCGCGTTTTATACACCACCCTCAACTGGTACGAAACCAACTGGCGCGGCATGGCCTTCGGCCTGGTGCTCGCGGGAGCGTTTCTCGCCCTGCTCGGTCACCTGCCGAAAAACCCGTCGCCGAGCCGTTTCAAGAACAGCTTCATGGGCATGCTGGTGGGCACCCCGCTCGGCGTGTGCGTCAACTGTGTCGCGCCCATCGCCAAGGGGCTTTACGACGCGGGCAGCAGGGCGGAGACGGCGCTCGCCGTCATGTTCAGCTCGCCGACGCTCAACATCATCGTCCTCACCATGCTGTTCTCCATCTTCCCGCTGTACATGGGGATGATGAAGCTCGCCGCCACGTTCCTGCTGGTGCTGGTGATCGTCCCGCTGATTTCACGCAGCCAGCGGCCGAAGGCCTCGCCCCCCGCCGGGGCCGACGCGGCCGATGCGTGCGAGATGCCCGCTCTCCTCGAGCCCTGGGGCCAGGCGATGGCCGGCGCGGCGAAAGAATATTTTAAAAGCCTGCGCTACATCGTGGTGAAAACTGTTCCGCTGATGTTACTCGCCGGGCTTCTCGGCGCTCTCTTCAGCCACCTCTGGAGCTTCGACAAACTCATCGGCATCAAGCCGAACCTCGCGAGCCTGGGCCTTGTGGCACTGATGGGAACCTTCCTGCCCCTGCCCATCGCCTTCGACCTGATGCTGGCGCAGGCGCTCATGATGTCGGGCATGGCGCCGGGCTTCGTGATGGCGATGCTGTTCACCCTGGGCACGTTCAGCGTCTATTCGGCTATGATCGTCTGGCACACCTTTTCGCTCAAGCTGGCGGTGCAACTGTTCCTGCTGGTGGCGGCGCTCGGCGTGGGCCTGGGTTTCACCGCCGATTATTATTCCGAGTACAAGTTCATCCGCTGGCTCGAGGGCTACGATGCCTTCGCCTTCTCCGACGCCCCCGAGACCGCGCCCCAGGCTTCGCCCGGGCAGGCCGCGCGCGAGAGCACCGCCGCCTACACCCACCGGCCCTTCCTGAGCGAGGGTGGCGTCAGCATCGAGTCCGCCGCCCACGCCCCACGCCGTGGCCAGGGCGAAAAGCCGTTCAGCAAAACGCCCGGCCCCGAGTGGGGCATCGAATACTCGAACCGCCTGACCCCGGAGGTGTTTTTCGACCCCTTCTTTTTCGGCCGCGGCATCGCCTCGGGCGACATCGACGGCGACGGCTGGGTGGACGTCGCCGTCGCCACCGATCACGGGCTGGAGATCTACCAGAACATTGGCGGCGAGCGCTTCCAAAAGCTCGCGCCGCCTATCAGCCTGGGCGGCCGGCAGGCGATCTCCGTCGCGCTGGTGGACCTCGACAACGACGGCGGGCTGGACGCTTTCGTCGCCACCTTCGGCGAAGGCAATTTCCTGATGCTTGACCCGCTCAACCTGCTGGGCAAGGCGCGTGTCCTGCCGGTGCCGAACGGCGGCGCGCTCCTCACCAACGCGCCCGCCTTCGCCGACCTCGACGGCGACGGCTTCCTCGACATCGTCAACGGCAATTATTTTCTCGGCGTCATGACGCGGGGGCCGGTCGGAGAAGCCACCGACCAGCTGGTGATGAACCGGAACCTCTCCTTCGAGATCGCCGACCTCCCCGGCCTGCCCGGGCAAACCCAGACCACCCTGCTCTCCGACCTGAACGGCGATGCCGCCTTGGACCTCATGGTGGGGAACGACTACCGCGTCGCCGACACCTATTACCTGGGCGGCGCGGGCGGGGCGCTCGCCAAGATCCGCCGCCAGGACGGCCTCATTCCCGTCACCACGCAGAACACGATGAGCATGGACACCGGCGACTTCAACAACGACCTGGTGCCGGACCTCTACCTGGCGAACATCGGCTTCAGCCGCGGCATCGACGTGGTGTCGAACATCTTCGGCGACCCCATGCGCGAAGCCGGGCGGGCGTTTTGCGATTCCGGCCGTTCGGCGCTGGATTCAGCCGCCTGCCACGACATGGTCCGCCTCGTCACCCTGCTCAACCCCGAACGCCAGGATATCGCGGAGCGCTGCACCGGGCTTGCCGACAAGCGGTCGGTGGACGAGTGCATGGTGATCCGCATGGCGCTGTTCGCCATCAAGCGCAACGACCAGGCGCTCTGCGCCCGCATCGACCAACGCCACCGCCTGGGCCGCGCCCTGTGCGACAATTATTTCCGCCACCGCCGCCTCGATGAGCCCCGGGACCAGGAGATCCCGATGAAAACGCTGTCCAACATCCTGCTTCAGGGCGGCGAGGCGGGCCGCCTGACCGATGTTTCAGACGCCGCCGGGGTGTCCACCGCGGAGTGGAGCTGGAACGCCCGCTTCGCCGATCTCGATAACGACGGCTGGCAGGATCTGTACGTGGTCAACGGCGTTCTCATCACACAGGAATTCGCCTCGAACAATTTCTTCCACAACCAGGGCGGAGGCGCCTTCGCCGACGCCGCCCTCGCCTTCGGCCTCGACGACCACGACCACAGCTCGTCGTACACCTACCTCGATATCGACAACGACGGCGACCTCGACATCATCGGCAACATGCTCTACGGCCCGTTCCAGGTGTACCTGAACAACGAGCGCAGGAACCACAGCATCACCTTCAAGCTCCGCGACGAGCGCGGCAACCGGTTCTGCATCGGCTGCCGGGTCACCCTGCATTACGGGCCCGGGGGCGGCCTGCACCAGATGCGCGAGATCAAGGCGAGCGGTGGGTTTCATTCGTTCGACCAGCCGGCGGCACATTTCGGCCTGGGTCAGGAGGCGGAGGTGAGGCGGGTGGAGGTGCGCTGGTCGACAGGCGAAACAAGCGTGTTCGACCAAACCTTCCCCGCCGGGCGGGATTATGTGCTCACGCGGCAGCGCGGGGAGGGCTAGGACCGATGGCCTCCACGGTCCTGGACATTTCCTGCGGCGCCTGCGGTGAACAGGTAGCCCGCTACCGGAAGGAAGGGGGCGGCGCGCTCATCAGGCTCTACCTCGACCGCGTCATCGAACCTGGAACGCTTGCCGGCGTAAGACATAAGGAGGAGCCGTTTGCCTGCCCGCGCTGCGGGCAAACCATTGGCCTTGCCACCAATGGCGCGGGGGGCCGCCCCGCCTACCGCCTCGTGCCGGGCGCGTTCAGGCGCAAGAAAGCGCGCTGACCTTCATCGTCAAAGGAACCGCCCACCGGGTAAAAAGGGGCGTGCGGGTGGAATAAGTCTTTTTGCCTGGGGTTTCGCCGGGTCGTCACCAGCGGAAGGAGAGATGCAGCGAGCCGAACTGATCGGTGCCGTCCTGCCCGTCGAATTCCTTGCTGCGGAACACGTTGGTGTAGGCCAGACGAACGGTCTCGAATGCGGTGATGACGATGCCCACCTGGAGGTCGCCCACCAGGATCCTTTTATCGACGCTGTGGCTGTCCTCAAAGGTATTGCCGTCGAGGAAAATGTTTCGCCCCATCACCCGCCCTTCCACGCCGGAGAAAACGTACCAGCCGAACTTCTTGGTGGGCTCGAAAAAATCGGAGCCCGACAGCCCCGGCTTGATGCCGGGCGGGCCGTAGTCGTTGGGGAGGTCCACCCCCACGCGCAGGATGCCGCCGGCGGCGCCGTAGGTGTACACGTTGCCGAGCGCCATGCCGAGGTTTGGCGTCAGGTCCGCACTCAGGCCGGCGAACTTCACGTGCGAAGGGAACCGCCACTTGCGTTCGTAGAACAGCACGAAGCCGGGCTCGTTTTCAAGCTGGTGGTGCCAGCCGTTGGGCAGCTGCACGTCCTTCAGCCGGTGCACGAAGGTCTGGGTTTCCTCCCCTTGCGCCCACGGGCCCACCACTCCGATGTTGATCTCGAGGTTGTCGAAATGGTCCCGCCCGTTCTCCCATTTCGAGATCAGGCTCACGCCGCCATACAGCCAGGCAGCGTAGGGCCGGTCGTCCGCCTGAAGTTCAGTCGAGGCGATGTCCTCCGGCGTGAAAATGCTCTGGCCGAGGGAAAAGCCGATGCGGTTGGTGGTCGGCAAAACCAGGTCGGGCAGCCATTCGTTGAGCTTATTTTTAACCGCGTCCTCGAAGCCGGTGGGGTTTTCCTTCGAGAGGTAGGAAAAACGCGTGCCGTGGGTGTAATGACGGTCCTTGCCGCTGCCCCACAGGTCGTTTTCGAGCTGGATGTTCACCACGCCCTGGCCGTCGTGGTCGGAGGATTCTTCGTCCGGGGGTTCGGCGTGCGCCGGGGCCGAGAGAGCGAGCATCGCTCCCATCACCCAGGGAAGGAGAAACCCGCGTGGTTGTAGTCGGCAAAAGCGCATGGTTCGGATGACGGATTAAACCAGGATACGTTGAAAAACGCGCCGGTGATCTTTAGCTGGGCCTGCACGCCTCAAGGGGATACCTTGTCCCACCCTTTCACTTTCATGCAGCCGAGGAAGCCGGCTTCCTCGCCCTTGAAGCCGAACTCGCGGCCCTGGATCTTGCTGCTGTGCTTTTTTTTCTCGACCTCGCACTCGCGCATATCGCGCTTGAAGTCGTCCTCGGTCACGTAGGGATCGCGGTGGGAGAATTCCTGATAGTCGTACGGCCCGCCGCAGGAAGCCACCAGCCCGCAAAAAAGCACGGGGATAGCCCAGGCAAAATTAAGGCGGTGAAAGCTCTGAGGGTGTCCTGACCTGGCTTGTGAAATGGTTTTCTGCATCGCCCCGTAAAATTTCGCGCATGGCCCGCATACTATAGGCACTTTTTCCCCGGCGGTCAATTATTAGCGTGCTCCCACACCCGGCGCCGAGGGCAAAAAAAAACGGGAAACCCGTGGGGGGGTTTCCCGCCTCAAACCTCCACTCGCCGCCAGAAGGGCTGCCTTATAGGCCCACCGCTATCTTGACCTTAATCGATGCCT
>QJWD01000036.1 GCA_003235465.1 Nitrospirota bacterium
GGAGAAAGAGAATCGGCGCAAACTATCTTGCAGGCATATTAAAATCCGATAATCTATTGCCTGAAGCCAGGCGTGGCGGAAAGAAAAACAACCGGCGAGCCCTGTAACAGGAAAAGTGAAAGACCTATCATGCTGCTGTTTGCCAAAGACATCACCGAGCGCGATCACAAGCACCCCGATGAGCCGCAGGACTCAGGCCTCAAGGCTTATATGGAATACCAGCGCAAGCTGTACCCCTACACCGTGGTGCGCGCGGGCCTCGACCTGGCCTACAAGGAACTCGACGACATCCTTGAATACATCGACAACGACCGCATACCCCCGGCCACGGGCACGAGGCAGGAATACCCCGAGGACCCCGAGGCGTGGTACCGCGGCCGTTTTCCCTGGTCCGCGGCGTTTCTCAGGATGGAGGACATGCACTTCGCCCTAGTTGTTCTTGTTAAGGCGATGGATTCGTTCCGCACCTGGGAAATCCCCGGCCCCGGCCACTGGCCGGTGCTCTACGACGCCGTCGAAAATATCGTGCGGGTTTACAACGGTCTTCTCGCAAGCGAGGCGGCGAAGGCGCACGACATTCGCCTGAGCAACGACGTCCCGGTCCATTTCGACGACTTCATAAACAACTACTGGCCGCACCTCGATTTCATGGTGTTCTCCCAGGCCGATCACCCGCACCGCCGCCACCGGGAAAGAAAAGAGGTGATCGAAGAGGCGATCCGGAATAAAATGGGAGATGGGCATGACCCCATGCAGGCCCTGAAAGCCGTCGCCGAAAGCCTCGGCGTCGACGCCGGGACGGTGGCGCTTCTGTCGCGCGCGCCGCTGGCCACAGGCGAGCTGGAGATTAAGACGCGGGAGTACGCCCAGGGCGGCGTGCTCGGCCATTACGACGCCAGGACGGGTAGGCCCGTCGTCGCCATCGATGACGATTACAGAATGAACTGTTCCTATCAGCCCGCCGCCGCTGGCTGAAGGAGGAGAGACGCCATGAGCTGTTACATCCGCATTCACAACTGGGAAGGAAAAAACCAGCAGGACGTCGCCTTCCGCTTCGCAAAAGTTTTTCGCATGCCCATCGACGACGCTCTCGAGGTTCTCGAGGGCATCGGCCTCGGCGAGACCTGGCAGTTCCCGGAGACGGTGTCGAACAAGCAGGGGGAGATCGCCCGCGCCTACCTCACCGAGCTTGGTTTCGAGACCGAAATCACCCCCGCCTCCACGGTCAAGCGGTAAAACCCCTTTAGCGGTTTGGCAAAAGCCCCTCGCCATCCTTGCAACACGCCGGTTTTCAATCTATTTAAAGCGCCCGAGAGGTGACGGTTTCGTAACCGAAGCGCGATACGCCCTCGACATGCCTTTTCTATACTTTTCTCAAGGATATCAATTGCCTGGAGGCCATTCCAGGTCAGGCGAAAACGATCTTGAGAGAGAACGGGAAAGAACCTATGTCCAGACGCGAAGAGTCGAAAAAGAGGCTGGTGGAATTTTTGTGGGCCGAGATCAACCGGGCGATTCTGAAATCCCCCGATGTGCGTTCCTCAGTGAAAAGCTTGCAGGCGCTCGACCTGTTGAATTACGTTTCCGACTACAACCTGGTGCTCGACGTCAGGACGCTTGTCGATTTGATCGTCAAGGACGAAGAGGGCGACGCATTCAGCAGCAGCGAGGAATCGAACGAACTCGGTCCCGATGAAATGGTGCCGAAATTCCTCGACCGCTCCGATGACAAGAAGGTAGGGGATGCGGGCGCGGAAACCCCTGGCGAGACGGGCATCGTCCCCAAGTCCAGCGGTCAGCGCATCGACGGCCGGGTGCTGAGCGAGAACGAAGAATTGTTTCAGGACCACCTCAGGGAGAGCTTTGACGAGGAAGAATGGATGAGGGAGATCGGCATCCGCTTCCCGGAAATGGAGTGAGGGCTCAGGTCATGTCGCTGTTGTCGGCGATCACCACGACGTGATGCTTGTTCACCGCGAGGAATGCGGTCTCGAAGAGGAATTTTTCGGTGGACAGGTTGTAGACCCGGGCTTTTGAAACCGGAATGAAGGTGTCGCTGTCCTTGTTCAGCATGTCGAGCAGGCGGTTCTGCGGCAGCTTGTAAACCGTGCCCTCGATGATTTCACCCGAGGTGCGGATGATCGCCTCGATCTTGTCCTTCTTGACCACCGCCTTGTACGCCATGCGGGTGCCTCCCTGAAAGAGCGCGCGGCCGAGAGCCGCCGGTTGAAAAAAGCACGCGGTATTTTACCGCCGGCGGGCGAAAAAGACAAACAAACCTTTGCCGCCGACGATATCAATCGCAGCCCGGGTGTGATACTATTTTGCGGCGAACGGCGGGCGCGAACCGGCCTTGACCCAGGCCGCTTGGATCAACCGTCGCCCCGCGCAAAATCATTCGTCCGCCCCACCCATTCATGACCAATCGAACCCCAAGAGACAGGCCCAGTCGCATTCAAGGCACCGACGGCATTCGCCGCGAAGTGCGCCTCGCCGCCTCCGCCGCGTGCCGCGGCCTGACGCCGCAGGAGGCGTTTCTGAGGCGCGGTTTCATCACCGAAGAGTTCATGGAACTCTACGCCTACTGCCACGCCCGGGCGCTTAAGCTTA
>QJWD01000317.1 GCA_003235465.1 Nitrospirota bacterium
ACCTGCGATTCACGCGGCGCGATTCACAATCCCGGCGGCATCGACGTGGCGGCGCTCACCCAGGCGAAAGCCTCGGGCGTTGCCGTTTCCGCCTCGGGCCTCGGCAAGGCCGTTTCCCTTAAGGAGATGCTTCGCATCAAGTCGGACATCTTCGTGCCCGCCGCGCGGCCGGACGTGTTCAACGAGGCCAACGAAGGGGAGCTGAGAACCCGCCTGGTGCTCGAGGGCGCGAACATCCCGATCACGCACCCGGCGGCGAAAAAAATGCACGCGCGCGGCATCGTCATCGTGCCCGATGTCATCGCCAACTGCGGCGGCGTCATCACCGCCGCCACCGAGTACCAGCACCAGAGCGAACAGGATGCCTTCGACAGGGTGAAAGCCACCGTCACCGAGAACACGCGCGAGCTTTTTAAGCGCATCGAGAGCGAGCAGCTTGCCCCGCACGACATCGCCCTCAAGATGGCGCGCGAGCGCATCACCCAGGCGATGACGTACCGCGCGCATATGTGACTTTTGCCGCCCGCCGGTTGGGCGAAATTTAGCCTTGAATTCTCCGGCGGATGAAGGAAGATGGGGAACCGGCGCCCGGGTGCGCCAGAGCCAGGGGATTCATCGAAAGGGAAGAGAAAGTTGAAGGCGCTTATTCTGGATATCAAACGCGAAGAGTGGCAATCGACGCGCGGCATGACGTTTACCGACATCGAAGCGCCGGTGCTCGATGAGGCGCGCTTTCCGGAGGACGCCGGGCGCGTTCTCATCAAGCCGCGCTACACCGGGTTCTGCGGCTCCGACAAGGGCATCTGGTTTCGCCACGCGTTCGAGGACCTGATCTTCGATTCGCTGGAGGCGTCGGGTGAAGGCCGCCGCATCTGCGGCCACGAGCTGTTGGGCGAGATCGTCGAAACCGGCTCTTACGCCGCCGGCCATTACGGCTACCGGCCGGGCGACATCGTCTCCACCGAGTCGCATATCTTCTGCGGCAAATGCCACCAGTGCAAGATCGGCGACGAGCACGTGTGTTCGGATCATCTCATCATCGGCATCAGCGCAGACGGCTGCTTCGCCGAAACCGTGAAGCTGCCCGCCAAGGAATTGTGGAAAACCGACACGGACCGCATCCGCCCCGAGGTGGCGGCCATTCAGGAGCCGCTCGGCAACGCCGTGCACGCCGCCAGCCGTGTCGACCTGCGCGGCAGGACGCTCGCCATCTTCGGCTGCGGCACCATCGGCCTGTTCACCATTCTGGTGGCGCGGTCGATGGGCGCGACGACCATCATCGGAGTCGACCCCAACGAAATTAACCTCAAGCTGGCTGAGCGCCTGGGCGTCGACGCGGTGCTCAAGGTGGACACGGGAAAGCCCGGCCCCGGGCCCGATGCCGATCTTGCCGAGGCAATCCGCAAGTTGTGTTTCGGCGAGGGCGTCGACGTGGCGATGGAGATGTCCGGCAGCAACCAAGCGCTCAACACCGCCATCGAATCCACCCGCGCGGGCGGCGATATCATTTTGTTCGGCCTGTCGAGCGGCGACTACACCCTCCCCGATTTCGAGCGCATCATCCTTTACGGCAAGACGCTGCACGGCGTGGTGGGGCGCAAGGTGTTCCAGACCTGGTACATCGTGAGCAACCTGCTGATGTCGAAAAAGCACGGGTTGCAGGAAAAAATATACGACGTGATCCTGAACGGCGGCAAGGGAACCGTTTTCCCGTTTCACGAATTCGATGCCGGCAAACTGGAAGCGGCGATGAAGGCGCATCCCAAAATCGTGTTTCGCTACACCTAGACGAAGTAAAGGAAAGCGGCCATGCTGCCCGAGCGGTTTAAACAGGCCATTGAAGAACAGCTGACGTCCATCCAAAGCGAGGGGCTGTACAAGGACGAGCGCGTTATCAAATCGCCGCAGGGCGCGCACATCACCGCCGGCGGCGGCCAGGTCATCAATTTCTGCGCCAACAATTATCTCGGGCTCGCGAGTCACCCCGAAATCGTTCACGCCGCCAGGGACGCGGTCGTGCGTTACGGGTTCGGCATGGCCTCGGTGCGCTTCATCTGCGGCACGCACGAGGTGCACAAGGAGCTGGAGTCGGCCATCAGCGCCTTTCTTGATACCGAGGACGCGATCCTGTACTCCTCCTGTTTCGACGCCAACGCCGGTCTGTTCGAAACCCTGCTCACCGAGGAGGACGCGGTGATCAGCGACGCGCTCAACCACGCGAGCATCATCGACGGCATCCGCCTGTGCAAGGCCGAGCGCCTGCGTTACGCGCACGCCGACATGGACGACCTTAAGAGCAAGCTCAAGCAGGCGGCGGGCCGCCGCACGCGGCTCATCGCCACCGACGGCGTGTTCAGCATGGATGGCGACGTGGCGCGCCTGGCCGACATCTGCCGCCTGGCCGAAGAACACGATGCCCTGGTGATGGTGGACGACTCGCACGCCACCGGCTTCTGGGGGGCGAAGGGCCGCGGCAGCATCGAGGCCGAGGGCGTGATGGGAAAGGTCGACATCATCACCTCCACCTTCGGCAAGGCCCTGGGTGGCGCCTCGGGCGGCTTCACCGCTGGCCGCCGGGAGATCATCGAGTTGCTTCGGCAGCGCTCGCG
>QJWD01000277.1 GCA_003235465.1 Nitrospirota bacterium
GCGCCTCTTTTCGCCGCCCTCTGGATAATGGGGCTGGCCGGGCCGCCCCTGCAGCGCAGCCATTTTGGATGGGAGCGGGCTTTAATACAAAAGTTCCACGATTTAATTTCGATACGTGTGGCTTGGGGAGGTGACTTTGCGGTTCTGGATAAATACCGTGTTTAGGGTGCTTGCCTGGGGAGGCATCATTATTATAGTGTCCTGTTCGGGGCCTTCGCTGGAATCCGGCCGCGAATTTCGCATGCCCATCGCCGCCGAACCGCCCACCCTCGACTGGACTCTGGCCACCGACAGCGTTTCGGTGACCCTGCTCACCAACCTGATGGAAGGGCTGACCCAGTACAACGCATCGCTTGAACCTCAGCCGGCAGTGGCCAAACGGTGGAAATTCTCCGACGATGGCCGGACGATCACTTACTATCTGCGTGACGACGTGTTCTGGAGCGATGGCAAGAGGGTCACCGCCCGCGATTTCGAGTTTTCCTGGAAGCGCCTGCTGAACCCGGCGACGGCGGCGCAATACGCCTATTTTTTATTCGATATCGAGAACGCGTACGAATACAACGCGGGGCAATTGACCGACCCGGGCCAAGTGGGGGTGCGGGCCCTTTCTCCCTTGGTGTTGGAGGTCCGGCTCAAGCGCCCGGTAATCTATTTTCCGAGCATTACCACCTTCATGGTGACGTATCCGCAGCGGGAGGATATCGTTACCCGCTATGGAGACCGGTGGACCGATCCGGATAAGATCGTCACCAACGGCGCGTTCATCCTGAGCCAGTGGCGGCACGAGTACAAACTGGAACTCCTGGCCAACCCCCGTCATTTCGAGGGGCGGCCCGCCATCGACCGCGTAACGTTCTACGTGGTGCCGGAGAAGACTACCGCCCTCACGCTCTATGAGACCGGCGAACTCGACCGGGTGGAGCTTCCGCCGGTGGCCATCCCGCACTACCGGAACAGCCGGGAGTACGTCCAGATCCCGCAGCTTCGCGGCTATTATTATGGATTCAACGTCCATAAGCCCCCGTTCGACGACGTCCGCGTCCGCCGCGCCTTTGCCCACGCCATCGACCGCTCACGCATTCCCGTGATTCTTAAGGGCGGGGAGATCCCCGCGTCCTCTTGGATTCCCGAGGGCATGATCGCCCACAACCCGGACATCGGCCTGAAGTTCGACCCCGAAAAAGCGCGACGGCTGCTCACCGAGGCCGGGTACCCTGGCGGAAAAGGCCTTCCTCCCGTTTCGGCGGTGTACAATACGGGCAGCATCAATCCCCTGGTGGGTGAATTTCTGCAGGCGGAGTGGAAAAAGAACCTGAGAGTGGAGGTGGAAATCGACAGCCAGGAATGGAAAGTATTTCTCAGCCGGCTGCAGGTCGACCCGCCGCAATTATTTCGTCTTGGCTGGGGGGCGGATTTTCCCGATCCGGATAATTTCATGAACCTGTTTCTTTCCACCAGCGGCAACAATCATCTTGGTTTTAACAATCCGCGTTACGACGCGCTGGTCCAGCGTGGCCCCACGCTCGCCGATCCGGCGAAACGCCAGGCCCTGTACGATGAGGCGCAACGGATTTTGACCGAGGAGGCGGCCGCCATCATTCCCCTGTTTTTCTCGGCGCAGAATCTGCTAATCAAACCCTACGTCGAAGGCTTGGAGGCCAACGCCATGGAACTGTTGTACTTGAAAAGGGCGGCGGTGAAGCGCGGCGAGCCGCGGGCCGCACCGAGAGCATGATATGAACCGGTCCCAGGAGTTCTGACCATGTCCGAGCTGGTCAAGCAGCAGGCGAAAACCGCCGAGAGGCTGGTGAAGAACTCTCTCTGGCTGTTCGGCGCTGAGGCGGTGTCGAAGCTCGTCGCGCTGGCGACGCAGGTGATCGCCGCCCGCTACCTGGGAAAGGAGGGATACGGCGTCTTTTCCTTTGCGTTCGCGTTTTCGGGGGCGTTCATCGTTTTCGTCGACGCCGGCCTCGGGGTGTACATCAGCCGCGAACTGACCCGGCGGCCGGAACGGTTGCGCGACCTGCTGGGAACGGTGTTCGCCCTCAAGGGGCTGGTTTCCTTGGTCACGGTGGCAGCGATAGCGGGCTGCATGTTCGTCGCTCCCCTGGAAGGAGATGCGCGGATGGTGGTGGGCGTGGTGGCGCTGGCCCTCCTTTTGAACGGATACACCGACGCCTCGCTGGCGGCCCTTCGTGCCCTTGAGAAAATGGCGCGGGTGGCGGTGCTGATGGTGATCCAACGGCTGGTGTTTTTCGTCCTGGCCTTCGGGGTGCTGGCGCTTGGCCATGGCGCCGTGGCCTTTTCGCTGGCGTTTCTCGCGGGCTCCATTGCGACGTACCTGCTCAGCCGCCGCCCGATTGCGACGCTTGCCGACCGCACGCCTCTGGCATGGAAGGGAGCCGCGCTTCAAAATATTTTCCGCGCGGCCCTACCCGTATGCGGAGTTTTTCTATTCACTTATATCTATTTTCGCATCGATGCGGTGCTGATTTTCTTTTTGCTCGGCGAATCTGAAACCGGCTGGTATGCGGCGGCGTTTAAATTGACCGAAACCCTGAGTCTCCTGGCCGCCAGCATTCGGGGCGCGATCTTCCCCCTTCTCG
>QJWD01000235.1 GCA_003235465.1 Nitrospirota bacterium
GAGCTTGCGGATTTCGATGATCTGGATCGGGTCGAGGCCGACGGTGGGCTCGTCGAGAATCAGGATTTCCGGATCGTGGATCATCGATTGCGCGAGCCCGACGCGCTGCTGAAAGCCCTTGGACAGCCTGCCGATGATGCGGTCATGAACGTCCTTGAGAACGCATTTTTCCACCACCCGATCGACCGCCTTCTTGACTTCCTTGTAGGGCACGCGGCGGATCCTGGCGGCGAAGGCCAGGTAGTCGCTGACGGTCATGTCCGGGTACACGGGGGGTGTTTCCGGCAGGTAGCCGATCTTCCTGCGAATCGCGAGGGATTCCTCGAACACTTCGTGGCCGCAAATCTCCGCCCGGCCGCTTGTGGCGGGCAAAATGCAGGTCAGGATGTTCATCGTGGTGGTTTTCCCCGCGCCGTTGGGGCCGAGAAACCCAACCACCTCGCCGGAGCCGACATGAAACGTCAGGTTGTTGATGGCCGGCCGGGGGCCATAGAATTTGGACAGGTTTTCAACTTCGATCATGAAACCCTCCGTTACGGCAAACAGGCTGTCGGGGAATGTGGAAAATTAAAAATACAACGGCAACGACGGTGGATGTATGACTGGGTAGAGTATAGATCAAGAGTTTGTTCTTGAAAAAAATATCATAGCGAATCGGCGCATTTCAATAAAAAACCGGAGCCGGCCCATCAGGTGCGGAACATGCCAACGAGCCACGCCCCGTAACAAATGGCGAACACAAAAAACCAGGTCAGCGCGGGGCGCGGCTGCCATTGGCCGTCGGGGGTGATGGCGCGGAAGATAAACAGAAACGCGGCGGCCACCCAGCCGAAAAAACCCGCGACCGCCAGAAACGCCCACGGGGCATGGGGCGATTTATCCTGCGTGAGCACGCGAAGGGCTTCCTCTTTGCGCTCCTGAAAGGATTGCGCCGCCTCGGCAGGCGCCTCGGGAGGCAGCTTGGCCATCAACGTGGCGATTTTTTCGTTGGCGCGATCAATCCACTCCGTGCCCGGGGTGTAGAAGCTGCGCGCCGAGTAAAACGCGCCGCGCAACAGGCGAAACGCCGCCAGGGCTTCCTCCAGGCGGCCGTCCTGCTCGCGGGTTTCGCCGATTAGCCACAAACCCGTCGCCGCCTCGTCGGCCATGCCGGACAGCGGCAGGTACCACTGAATGGCGCGCTCGAAATGTTGCACCGCCTTATCGGGCTGGTTGTCGGCCAGGAGCTTGCGGGCGATGCCTAGCTCCGCCGAGGCGTTCAGGTGCACCTTGATATAAGGGCCGAGCAGCAGGAGAAAAACGATCAGGACGAGGGTGGCGGGGGAGAATTTGTCTGTCATCGAGGCTCGGGTTGTTTGCGGGCTCTGAATGGCGTTGGCCCCTGGGCGGGCGCGAGGCTCGTCGGCGGAGAGGCGGCCCCGTCGGGTGCCGCCCGGTACGGCAACAGGCTCCCGTTCATTGTAACCGAAGGCAGGGGCACTTGACAGTTTGAAAATCGCCGGCGGCGGCAAGGGAGGCGGGGTGCGTTTTAAACGAACGGCGTTCGCGGCCCTGTACTCGGGGCGTGGCAAGGGCGGCGCTGTAGTCATAACGCCTGGGCGGGGGCGGAAAAAGATTTTATTACTGGAGGAGCTGCAGCACCGACTGCGGGATGAGGTTGGCCTGGCCCACCATGTTGGTGGCGGCCTGCACCAGGATCTGGTTGCGGGTCAGCAGGGCGATCTCTTCGGCGATGTCGGCATCGCGGATCGAGGATTCGGCGGCGGTCAGGTTTTCCACCGAGATGGACAGGTTGGCGATGGTGCGCACAAGCCGGTTCTGCACCGCGCCCACCTTGCCGCGGCCCGCAATGACCACCGAGATGGAGGCGTTCAGGCTGTCGAGGGCGGTGAGCGCCGCGTCGGCGGTGGTGACCGAAAGGGTGTCGAGCCCCAGGGCGGAGGAGGTGATGGCTTGCAGGTTCACCTCCTGGTTCAGGTTGATGCGGCTTTCGGGCGAGGCGTCGATGCCGATCTGGATCAGAATCTGGCTCGCCGCGCCCGAGGCGAGGGAACCGTCGACCAGCTTCTGGCCGTTGAACTCGGTGGTGTTGGTAATACGGTCGATTTCGCTGTGCAGCGCGTTGAACTCGAGTTCGATGGTGGCGCGCTCGGTGTCGCCCACGTTGCCGGTGGCGGCCTTGGAGGACAGCTCGCGCAGGCGGATGAGAATGCCGGACTGCTCGTTCAGCGCGCCCTCGGCGACGTTGATGAGGGAAATACCGTCGTTGGCGTTGCGGATGGCCTGCCTGAGCGCGCGGATGTCGGAGCGGATGGCTTCGGAGATGGCCAGGCCGGCCGCATCGTCGGCACCGCGGTTGATGCGGATACCCGAGGCCACACGCTCGACCGACTGGGCGAGACTGTCGTTGTTGATCCCCAGGAGCCTCTGGGCGTTCAGCGATGCGATGTTGATTGAATATGCGTACAGCCATTTCCTGAATCCTCCAACAAGGTTTGTAATTAAAACTAACGGTTTATGTAATCTTTAATATGGGTTCAAACCCCCAAATTTTGCTTTATTTCTCCACGCTGATCATGAGTTGTTTTTATAACTCTCCAAA
>QJWD01000376.1 GCA_003235465.1 Nitrospirota bacterium
GGCCGTCGAAGGATTTCGGCGAAACGCCCTTGAAATCCCGCACCCGGGGCAAGGCAATCGCGATCAGCCGCTCGAGAAATTCGTACATGCGGTTGCCGCGCAGCGTGACGCGCAGGCCAATGGGAACCCCTTCGCGCAGCTTGAAGTTCGAAATGGCCTTCTTCGCCCTGGTCACCACCGGCTGCTGGCCGGTGATCAGGCGCAACTGCTCGATGCCGGATTCGATGAGCTTGGCGTTCTGCAACGCTTCCCCGAGCCCCACGTTGATGACGATCTTGTCCATGCGGGGGACCTGCATGACGTTTTTCAGCCCCAGCTCCTTTTGGATCTGGGCTTTGTGCTTCTCTTCGAATGCGACTTTCAAATTTGCCATATCAGATTTTATCCATCACCTCGCCGCATTTTGCACACACGCGGACCCTCTTGCCGTCTTCCAGCTTTTTCCGTTTAATGCGGACACCCTTGCCGCACTTGTCACAAACCAGCATCACGTTGGAGATGGCGATCTTGCCCTCGGCCTCGAAGATGCCGGCCTGGCGGGTCTTGCCGTCGCCCTTCATGTGACGCTTGTACATATTCAGTTTCTCGACCGTCACCCGGCCTTCGTCCACCAGCACCGCGAGGACCTTGCCCTTCTTGCCCTTCTCCCGGCCCGCGGTCACCTGGACGATATCGTCCTTCTTGAGGCGCACCCTTGCTCTCGCCTTCTCCATCACAGCACCTCCGGCGCAAGCGACAGGATTTTCATGAAGCGGCGCGCCCTCAGCTCTCGGGCAACGGGGCCGAAAATGCGGGTGCCGATGGGGTCTTTCGAGTCGGCGATGAGCACCGCGGCGTTGCTGTCGAACTTGATATAGCTTCCGTTCGAGCGCCGGATCTCTTTTTTCGTGCGCACCACCACCGCCTTCTTGACATCGCCCTTCTTGAAGTTGCCGCCCGGGTCGACCTCTTTGACCGCGACGACGATGATGTCGCCGATGCGGGCGTAACGGCGCTTCGAGCCGCCCAGCACCTTGATGCACTGCACCACCTTGGCGCCGCTGTTATCCGCCACTTCCATGACGGTTCTTAACTGAATCATTGGCTGTTTTCCTTGTTCACGCCCTCGGCCCGCTTAAGTATCTCGAGGAGCCGCCAGCGCTTGTCCTTGCTTAAGGGCCGGGTTTCGCAAATCGTGATGTAGTCACCCGCCTGGCACTCGTTCTTCTCGTCGTGCACTTTATATTTGTTGGAGGTTTTCACCACCTTCTTGAATTTGGAGTGCGACAACCGCCGCTCCACGCGCACGACAACGGTTTTATCCATTTTGTCGCTGACAACGGTTCCCGTCAGGGTTTTTCTCTTGGACGAACTTTTCAAAGATAGCTCCTTTTAGAACGCTCTCGGCGCCTCACGCTTCTGGCTGCTTGGCGGCCCCGGACGCTGCCGATTTTTCCCGCTCCACGGTCTTGATTCTGGCAATGGTTCTCCTGATCAACCGGAGCCGGCTCGGGTTTTCGATTTTACCCGTGGCCAGCTGAAACTTCAGGTTGAACAGTTCCTGCTCCAGGTCTTGGATCTTTTCCAGCCTCTCCTTGTCGGAGAGTTCTCTTATTTCCTGTGCTTTCATGATTCTTTCCGCTCGCGCCGAAACAGTGCTTTAGTCTTTAACCACGAACCGGGTCTTGAGCGGCAACTTATGCGCCGCCAACCGGAACGCCTCTTTCGCAATGGGTTCGGCCACCCCTTCCATTTCATACAGGATCCGGCCCGGCTTCACCACCGCCACCCAGAACTCAGGGTTGCCCTTGCCCTTGCCCATGCGCGTTTCTGCGGGCTTCTTGGACACCGGCTTGTCGGGGAAGATGCGCAGCCAGATTTTTCCGCCGCGCTTGACGTGGCGCGTCATGGCGATACGGGCCGCCTCGATCTGCCGGTTGGTGATGCGGCCGCACTCGAGAACCTGCAAGCCGAACGACCCAAAGCTCAAACTGCCGCCACGGTAGGCGGTGCCGCGCATGCGGCCTTTATGCCTTTTCCTGTACTTGACCTTCTTGGGCATCAACATGATGCAAAGACTCCTTCGAGGCGCCTGGCCCCGCCTGTGTTCTCTTTATGCGCTTTCCGTCGCCTGCCCCTGCTCGGCGGGCCGGCTCTTCTCCGGGAGAATGTCCCCCCGGTAAATCCAAACTTTCACGCCGATGACGCCGAAGGTGGTGTTGGCTGCCGCCGTGCCGTAATCGATGTCGGCGCGCAGCGTGTGCAGCGGCACGCGCCCTTGCCTGTACCACTCGCTGCGGGCGATTTCCATGCCCCCGAGCCTGCCCGAGACGCGAATCTTGATGCCGAGCGCGCCAAACCTGAGCGAGGACACCACGCTTTTCTTCATGGCGCGGCGGAACGACACCCGCTTCTCCAGCTGCAGGGCGACGTTCTGCGCGATGAGCGCCGCGTCGAGCTCGGCCCGGCGGACTTCCTTGATGTTCAGGCTCACCTGCTTGCCGGACATCACTTTCTGCAGTTCGTCCTTCAGGCGGTCGACCTCCAGGCCCTTCTTGCCGATGATGATGCCCGGACGCGCGGTGTGGATGTTGATCCGGACCCGGTTGGCCGAGCGCTCG
>QJWD01000398.1 GCA_003235465.1 Nitrospirota bacterium
GAGGCTGCGCCCCGGCTCTCGTATTAATCCTCCCCGGCGGGCGGCTAAATTTGTTAAGATGCCGGTCGCGGCCTCCGCCGGGATTAGGCCCGGCGCGCGTTTTTTAAGCCCCGGAAATTTAGGATTCCTCATGACCCTGATCGACGGAAAAAAAATATCCCAGGAAATCCGCGACGCGCTGGTGGACGATGTCGCCCGCGTGAAGCAACAAACCGGCAAGGTGCCCGGCCTCGCGGTGGTGCTTGTCGGCGAGGACCCCGCCTCGGCGGTGTACGTGCGCAACAAGAACAAGACCTGCCAGGCCCTTGGTTTCCAGTCGTTCGAGCACGTGCTGCCGGAAACCACCAGCGAGGCGGAGCTGCTCGCCCTGGTGGAGGCGTTAAACGCCGACGACAACGTGCACGGCATCCTCGTGCAATTGCCGCTGCCCAGGCAGATCGATTCCGAGAAGGTGCTACGGGCCATCCTGCCCGAAAAGGACGTGGACGGTTTTCACCCCGCCAACATGGGTCAGCTCGTCGTCGGCCACTCGCTTCTCGTTCCCTGCACGCCGCTTGGCGTCATCACCCTGCTCGACCGCTACGGCATCGGCATCGAAGGCAAGCACGCGGTGGTGCTCGGGCGAAGCAACATCGTCGGAAAGCCGGTGTCGCTTCTTTTGCTTGCCAGAAACGCAACGGTGACCATCTGCCATTCGCGCACGCGCGATCTGCCTGGCGTCACCCGGCAGGCGGATATCCTGATCGCGGCGGTGGGCCGGGCGAATTTCGTCACCGGAGATATGGTGAAAGACGGCGCCGTGGTGATTGACGTCGGCATCAACCGGGTGGACGGCAAGCTGGTGGGCGATGTCGATTTTGACGCGGTAGAAAAGAAAGCCTCGTTCATCACCCCGGTGCCGGGCGGCGTGGGGCCGATGACCATCGCCATGCTCATGGAGAACACCATGAAGGCGTTTCGCGCCCGCCACGGTCTTTCCGCCTGAAGGGCGGCCCATCCACCGCCTGTGGAGCGTGCCCGATGAGCTTCAATTCCGAACTCTTTCCTCCCGAAACCGAAGCGGCGGGGCCGCGCGTCTACAGCGTCAGGGAACTAACCGGCGACGTGCGCGCCATCCTCGAGGCCGCGTTCGAATCCATCTGGGTGGAAGGGGAAATCTCCAACCTGCGGCAGGCGCAGTCGGGCCACTGCTACTTCGTGCTCAAGGACGACAAGGCGCAGATCCGCGCGGTGATGTTCAGGAACCAGCGCGCCGGCATGAAGTACCAGATGAAGGATGGCGATCAAGTGCTGGTGGGCGGCCGGGTGACGGTGTACGAAGCGCGCGGCGAGTACCAGATCATCGTCGACGCCGTCGAGCCCAAGGGGCTCGGCGCCTTGCAGAAGGCGTTCGAGGAACTAAAAGCCAGGCTCAAGGCCGAGGGCCTGTTCGACGAGGACAAAAAAAAGGCAATCCCGGCCTTTCCCTGGAAGGTGGGCGTCGTCACCTCGGCCACGGGAGCGGCGGTGCGCGATATCTTGCAAATCATCCGGCGGCGGAACCGGCTGGTGTCGGTGCTGCTTCACCCCGTCAAGGTGCAGGGCGAGGGGGCGGCGGAGGAAATTGCCGCCGCCATCGCGGCGATGAACCAGAGAAACGATCTCGACGTTCTCATCGTCGGCCGTGGCGGCGGGTCGATCGAGGACCTGTGGGCCTTCAACGAGGAGAAGGTGGCGCGCGCCATCGCCCGGTCTAAAATTCCCGTGGTGTCGGCGGTGGGGCACGAGATCGATTTCACCATCGCCGATTTCGTCGCCGACCTGCGCGCGCCGACGCCTTCGGCGGCGGCGGAGCTTGTGGTCCCCGTGCTCGCCGATATGGTGAGCGAGTTGACGGGTCTCACCCAGGCGCTAGTCGACAGCATGTTGCGAAGGGTGAGCGAGCGCCGGGATGTGATCAGGCGATGCATCGAGCGGCGCTTTTTTCGCGAGCCCGGGACCATCCTGGAACCCGGCAAGCAACGCCTGGACGAGCTCAACCTGCGCCTCGCGCGCGGGCTCGACCAGTGGGTCATTAGAAACCGGCAGCGCCTGGAAAGCCGTGTGCGCCAGCTATCCTTCGCCACGCCGGCGAAGGACCTGCTCAAGTACGAGGAGAAGCGCGCCTCGCTCGAGCACCAGCTTGTGCTGCAGGCCACGGCCCGGCTGGCTGTTCTTCACGGCCGTTTCGACGGCGTGGTGAAGAATCTCAACGCGGTGAGCCCGCTCGCGGTGCTGGACCGGGGCTACAGCATCACCACGCGCGCGGGCCGCGCCGTCAAATCGAGCGAGGAAGTCAAACCGGGGGACAGCGTGGACGTGCGCCTTTCGAAGGGCGCGCTCGAATGCAGGGTGGAGAAGAGAAAGCCGTGATAATCCCAACCGAACGAGGCAGACCATGTCGGAAATTAAATTCGAAAAAGCGATGAGCCGCCTGGAGGAGATCGTCGAGGAACTGGAAAAGGGCGATCTGGATATCGACAAGTCCTTGCAGATTTTCGAGGAGGGCATCAAGATGTCGCGCATCTGCTCGAAAAAGCTGAGCGAGGCGGAAGCGAAAATCGAAAAGCTGACCAGGGACAAGAAAGGCGAGCTTGTGAGCGAACTGTTTCCCGCCGGTGAGGACGATGACGAAAAATAAGTTGCGTCTCGATGTGGCCCTGGTAAAAAAAAACTCGCGCGCTCGCGCGAGGAGGCCCGCGCGCTGATTCTCGCTGGCCAGGTGCGGGTCGGCGGCCAGCCGGCTGACAAGCCCGGCCGCCTCGTGGGCCCTGAAGAACCCCTTGAACGGATCACCGAACCCCACCCTTATGTCGGCCGCGGCGGCCTCAAGCTCGAGCACGCGCTTAAGGCTTTCGGCGTCGAGGTTCTCGGCAAGACCGCCGTCGATGTCGGCGCCTCGACGGGGGGCTTCACCGACTGCCTGCTGAAAAACGGCGCCGCCAAGGTGTTCGCGGTGGACGTGGGTTACGGGCAGCTCGCCTGGAGACTGCAAAGCGACCCGCGCGTCGTCTGCCTGGACCGAACAAACGCGCGTCACCTTAAACCCGGTGACCTCGGCGAGCCGGTGGACCTCGCGGTGATCGACGTCTCCTTCATTTCCCTCAAGCTGATCTTTCCCGCGCTGCTTCCAATTCTCAAGCCCGGCGGCTGTATTGTAGCCCTGGTCAAGCCGCAATTCGAGGTGGGCAAAAAAGAGGTGGAGCACAAGGGCATCATCAAGAGCCCGGAAAAACATCTCGCGGTACTCAAGGGGATGAAATCGTTTCTCGACGAGCTGGGTTACGCCTTGACCAAGGCCGCGTCTTCACCGATCACCGGGCAGAAGGGCAACCGCGAATTTTTGATTCTTGCTGCTCGTAAAAATGGCGGGGAAGCGCTGGACGACGGTGCGCTCGACCGGCTGGTGGCAGAGGCGGGTTGAAGAAAAAGGGCGACGAACGTTTGCTCAGACCAGGTTGTTCTCGCCGATGAGGACGACGGCGTAAGCGGCGATGCCTTCCTCGCGGCCGGCGAAACCGAGCTTCTCGGTGGTGGTGGCCTTGATGTTGATTTGCCCGGCGGTGATGGCGAGGGCGGCGGCGATGTTCATCTTCATCGCCGTCAGGTGCGGCGCGAGCTTCGGCTTTTCCGCGACGATGATGGTGTCGGCGTTGACGATTTGATAGCCGCGCCCGGCGCAGATCTTCTGGACTTCCTTCAGGATCAGCAGGCTGGGTACCCCTTTCCACTTCTCGTCGGTGTCGGGAAAGTGCGCGCCCAGGTCTCCGGCGCCAGAGGCGCCGAGGATGGCGTCGGACAGGGCGTGCAGCAGCACGTCGGCGTCGGAATGGCCGTCGAGGCCGGTGGCGTGGGGAATGTCCACCCCGCCGAGAATGAGCTTGCGGCCGGGTACCAGCCGGTGCACATCGTAACCGTTGCCGACTCTAAACATGGATTTTTCCTGAAGGGGTTCGCATGCCGATCAATGGACCACCGCGATTCTTTTTCGCGCCTCGTCGCGCGCCCAGCGGTCGGCGGTGAGGACGTCTTCCAGCGCGCTCACCTGGCGGCTGGAATGGTTCTGCATAACGGTGCGAATGGTTTCCGGGATGTCCTTGAACGGAATCTCTTCATTGAGAAACGCCTGCACCGCCACTTCGTTGGCGGCGTTCAGCACCGCGGGCATGGTCTGCCCCATTTCCATGGCGTCGTAGGCGAGCTTGAGGCAGGGAAAGCGCTCGAGGTCCGGCTCTTCGAAGGTGAGCTTGCCCACCTGGCCGAGGTTCAAAGACGGCAGGTCCGCCGTCAGGCGGTCGGGATAGGACAGCGCGTAGGCGATGGGCACGCGCATGTCGGGTATGCCGAGCTGCGCCATGATGGAGGTGTCGACAAACTCGATCATCGAATGGATGATGCTTTGCGGGTGAATGATGACCTCGACGTCGATGCCGCGCCCGAACAGCCACTTGGCCTCGATGTACTCGAGGCCCTTGTTCATCATGGTGGCCGAATCGATGGTGATCTTATGGCCCATCGCCCAGTTGGGGTGGTTGAGGGCCTCCTTCACCGTCACGGTTTCCATGCGCTCCCGGCTGAAAGTGCGGAAAGGCCCGCCCGAGGCGGTGAGGATGATTTTCTTGATGCGCCCGCGCGATTCGCCGTTCAGCGCCTGGAAGATGGCGCTGTGCTCGCTGTCGATGGGGATGAGCGCCACCCGGTCCCCCGCTTCGCGGAGCACCAGCTCGCCGGCGACAACCAGCGTTTCCTTGTTGGCGAGGGCCACGTCGATGCCGGCGCGGATGGCGGCCAGGGTCGGCACCAGCCCGGCGCTGCCGACAATGCCGGAGACGACCATGTCGGTGCCCGGTTGCGTGGCGGCCTTTTCGGTGCCGGCTTCGCCCGATACGATTTCGACATCCAGCCCGGCGAGGAGGTCCTTAAGCCGCGCCTCTTTCCTGGCATCGAAGATGGAAGCGATCTCGGGCTTGAAACGCCTGACCTGCTCGGCGAAGACCTCGACGTTGCTGCCGGCGGCCATGGCCGAGACCTGGAACTTGCCCGGGTTACGGGCGATGACATCGAGGGTGCTGACGCCGATGGAGCCTGTCGACCCTAGAAGCGCGATTCTTTTCATTCACCGGTACCTATAATCTGCAAACGGGTGTCTCGAAAGCCGCCGAAGGGCGGGCCGTCACCACCCGGTCTCCATGGGTTATAAGAAGAGTCGGTAATAGATGTAAAACACGGGGCCGGCAAAAAGCAGGCTGTCGATACGGTCCAGCACGCCGCCGTGCCCCGGAATCAGCGTGCCCGAATCCTTGACGCCGGTGCTTCGCTTGATGAGCGATTCCACAAGATCTCCGAATTGCCCGATCATACCGCAAATGCCCGCGACAAGCAAACAATGCGCAAGCTCAAGCGTATCGAGAAAGCTGTAGTGCGCGATGAGGCCGGCGAGCAGGCTGCCTGCCAGGCCGAAGGCCGCCCCCTCGAGGGTCTTGTTGGGGCTCACCACCGGAAGCAGGGGCGTTCGGCCGAGGCTGCGGCCGCCGTAATACGCGGCGCTGTCGCCGAACCAGACGATCATGAACAACAGCACGATGAAGTGATTGCCGCCGTCCAAAGCGCGGATGAGAATGAAAAAGCCCGCGAGGCCCGCAACATACAGCACAGCCAGAAGGGTGGCCGCCATATTGGGCACGGCGGAAGCCACATCCCGTTCGCCGAGGGCCCAGGCGAAGGGCAGGATCACCGCCGCCGCCACGCCCCATGCGAGAAACGGCTTAGAGGGAACGAAGTAGCAGGCGACGAGGCCCACGGCGAGGAGGAGGCCCGCGGCGGGAAAGCCCGGCACACCCGCGTGCGAGGTCATGGCGAAGAACTCGCGGCAGCCGATCAGAACCGCGGCGAGCACCAGGGCGGCGAACAGCCAGGGCGACCCGTAAAGGACGATGCCGAGAACGATGGGAATGGCCACGATCCCGCTTAGCACACGCGCCAAGAGACGAGCTCCTCAGGTTAAAGGGTTGTGCTTCCCCGCTTGGCCACCCGCCTTGAGCGGAGGAAAGCGCCGCTTCAGGGGGGAATTGCCGGCCGCGCTTCAGGCCTTGACGATCTGCTCCTGCGTCAGGCCGAACCGGCGTTCCCGCTTTTGATAGTCGATGAGCGCACGCAGCAGATCGTCCTCTGAAAAGTCCGGCCACAGGACGGGGGTGTAGTGCAGTTCGGTGTAGGCGATCTGGTAGAGGAGGAAGTTGCTGATGCGGTGCTCGCCGCTGGTGCGGATCAACAGGTCCGGATCGGGCAGCGGATGCGTGGACAGGAAGCTCGCGAAAAGATGCGCGTCGATGTCTTCGGGCTGCAGGTGGCCGGACTGCACCTTGCGGGCGATCTTCTTCGCCGCGTCGGCGATTTCCTGGCGGCCGCCGTAGCTGAGCGCAAGCGTGAGCACGAGGCCGGTGTTGCTGCTGGTTTCGGCCTCCACCCGGCGAACGAGGCTTTGAATGTCCGGCGGCAGTTCGCCGATCCGCCCGATGGTGTTCAGGCGGATGTTTTCCTGCTTCATGCGCTCGACCTCTTTTCGCAGGTAATAATCGAGGATGCGCATGAGCGCCTGAATTTCGGTGGAAGGGCGGTTCCAGTTTTCGTCGGAAAAGGAATAGAGGGTGAGCGCTTCGATGTCCATCTTGCGGCAAAGGGTGACGATGCGGTCGACGGTTTTAACGCCGGCGCGGTGGCCCTCGACGCGGGGACGAAAATTCTTCCTTGCCCAGCGCCCGTTGCCATCCATGATGATGGCGATGTGGCGGGGCAGCCGGCCGGGGTCGATCTGAGCCTTAAGCGCTGAGTCCATCAGGAAAGTCCCTCCAGGGCAAGGCGGGGATTTCTGGTGCGGGTGGCGGTGCATGCCGCCGAAATTTTATTATAAGAGAAACCTCAGGTTTCCAGGACATCTTTTTCCTTGGCGTTCGCAACCTGATCCACTTCCTTGATGTGGTTGTCGGTGATTTTCTGTATTTCATCGTGGATCTTGCGCCCCTCGTCCTCGGAGATCTCGTGGCTCTTTTCAGCGGCTTTGACCTTGTCGTTGAATTCCCGCCGGACGTTTCTGATCGCCACTTTGCATTCCTCGGCCCGCTTCTTGACCAGCTTGACCAGCTGCTCGCGGCGTTCGCGGGTGAGCGGCGGAATGGTCAGGCGGATCAGTTTGCCGTCGTTGTTCGGTGTCAGGCCGAGATCCGAGGTCTGGATGAGTTTTTCGATGTCTTTCAGGATCGACTGGTCCCAGGGCTGGATGCTCAGGGTGTGGCTGTCGGGCACGCCCAGGGTGGCCACCTGATTCAGCGGCGTGGGGGTGCCATAATAATCCAGCTTGAGCCCCTCGAGGATGGCGGCGGAGGCCCGCCCGGTTCGCAATTTCGCGAGATCCTCGTGCAGGTGGTCGATGGAATACCCCATTTTTTTGTCGGCTTCCTTAATTGCATCCTGAATCATGATCCCACTCCTACCGTGGTTCCAATTTTCTCGCCCATGAGAACGCGCTTGATGCTGTTTTTGCTGCGCACGTTGAAGATCACCATGGGCAGCTTATTGTCCATGCACAGCGAAACCGAGGTGGAATCCATCACCTTCAGGCCGCGCTTCAACACCTCGATGTAGGACAGCTCCTGGTATTTGATGGCGTCGCGGTCCACCATTGGATCGGAGGAATAAACGCCATCGACCTTGGTGGCCTTGAAGATCACCTCGGCGCCGATTTCCATCGCCCTCAGCGACGCGGCGGTGTCGGTGGTGAAATACGGGTTGCCCGTTCCCGCGGCGAAAATGATGATGCGCCCTTTTTCAAGGTGGCGGATGGCGCGCCGCCGGACGTAGGGCTCGGCCACCTGGTGGATTTCGAGGGCGGTCTGCACGCGGGTGGAGATGCCCACGGCTTCCAGCGCGTGCTGCAACGCGAGGGCGTTGATCACCGTCGCCAGCATGCCCATGTAGTCGGCGGTCACCCGCTCCATGCCGAGGCTGCTCGCCGTGGCGCCGCGGAAGATGTTGCCGCCGCCGATGACGATGGCGATCTCTACGCCCAAGTCATGCGCCTCGCGCACCTCGCGGGCGAGGCTCTCGAGCGCTCCCTGGTCGATGCCGAAGCCACCCTCCTGGGAGGCGAGGCTTTCGCCGCCGAGTTTCAGAAGCACCCTGCTGTAAACCGGTTTGTCTTTGGTCATCTTATTTCATCACTTCGAGATCTCGAACCGCGCGAATTTGCCGACCACGATGTTCTCGCCGAGAATCGCGATTTTCTGCTTGATGAGCTCCTCGATGGTGATGTCGGGGTTCTTGATGAACGGCTGGTCGAGCAGGCAGTTCTCTTCGTAGAACTTCTCCATCTTTCCGGAAACGATCTTTTCGATGATGTTTTCGGGTTTGCCGGATTCGCGCGCCTGGTGCGCGAAGATTTCCCGCT
>QJWD01000066.1 GCA_003235465.1 Nitrospirota bacterium
GAAGCCTGTGAAACGCTCAGGCGCTTTCCGTGCTTTTGTATTCGTTCAGCTTGTTGCGCAGGGTGCGGATGCTGATGCCGAGGCTTTTGGCGGCCTGCGTGCGGTTGCCGTCCAGTTCATCCAGGGTCTGGAAGATGAGGGCTTTTTCCATCTCGTGCAGGGTGCCGATGAATTTACCGGGTAGTTTCGGGACGGCGGTGACGACGGTTTCTGCGTCCTCGTCGAAGAACAGGTGCCTGGGCGAAAGGGTGTCGCCGTCGCACAGCAGCACCGCGCGTTCCACGATGTTCGCGAGCTCGCGCACGTTGCCCGGCCAGCGGTACTTGCGCATGAGGTCGAGGGTTTCTCCGGCGAGGCGGGGGGCGGCGCGACCGAGCGCCTGGCAATGGGTTTCGATGAAGTGCCGGGCGAGCAGCGGTAAGTCCTCCATGCGTTCGCGCAGCGGCAGCAACTTGACCGGCACCACGTTCAGCCGGTAATACAGGTCCTCGCGGAACTGGTTGTCGCGCACGCGTTTTCTGATATCGCGGTTGGTGGTGGCGATGACGCGCACGTCCACGGCGATGGGCTCGCGGCCGCCGACGCGGTCGATCTCGTGCTCCTGCAGCACGCGCAGCAGTTTCGCCTGCAGGGAGAGCGGCATCTCCGTCACCTCGTCGAGCAGCAGGGTGCCCTGGTGGGCGAGCTGGAACTTGCCTTCCTTCGCCTGCAGAGCGCCTGTGAAGGCACCCTTTTCGTGGCCGAACATTTCGGTTTCGAGCAGCCCCTCGGGCAGGGCGGCGCAGTTGATGGGCATGAACGGCCGCCCGGCGCGCGGGCTTTTCTGGTGGATGTAGCGCGCGAACAGTTCCTTGCCGGTGCCGGTTTCGCCCATCAAAAGCACGGTGGATTTGCTGTAGGCGATGTTGTCGACGTAGCGGATGAGCTCCCGCATGCGCGGGCTTTCGGTGAGGATGGCGGGGGCGCGCGCCTCCTGCGATCTTCGCACGGGCTTGGGCTCGCGGAACAGGAGCGCCCGGTTGACGGCGGAGACGAGCACATCGGCTGAAAACGGTTTCAGGAGATAGTCGAACGCGCCTTCCTTCATCGTTTCCACGGCGTTGTCGATGTCGCCGTAGGCGGTCATCATGATGACTTCGGTTTTGGGCGACTGTTTCTTGATGGCGCGGAGCAGCTCGACGCCGTTCATCTCCGGCATCTTGACGTCGCTGATGACGAGATCGAACCCGCCTTCCTGAAAGCGGCTGAGGCCGGATGCGCCTTCCGCGGCCTGCTGGGTCTTATAGCCTTCGCGTTCGAGCGTGGCTTTCAGCGCCAGGCGCATCTCGTTCTCGTCGTCGACGATGAGGATTTTTCTCGGTCGGTCAGGTTTGGTCGATTTCATCGTCCCATCCGGGTATCTTCACGATAAAGGTGGTTTGTTCACCAGCGTCGCTCTCGACATCGATGGTGCCCTGGTGCGCCTTGATGATGTTATGGCAGATGGCGAGGCCGAGGCCGGTTCCCTTGTCCTTGGTGGAGAAGAAGGGGTCGAATATTTTTTCCAGATGCTCGCGGGCGATGCCGCCGCCGGTGTCGGCGATGGCGATTGTCACGGTCCGGCGCTGGTTTTTCTGGCCAGCATCGGGCCCGCTTTGCTCGCCGGACACGCTGAGCTCGCCGCCTGTGGGCATGGCCTGGATGCCGTTTCTAAGCAGGTTCAGAAACACGCGCCGAAGCAGCTCGCCATCGCCTGAGACGGCGAGGGCGCCTTCGGGGAAGCGGCGGGTGATGCGGATGTTTTCCGGCACCGGGAGGTCGGGCGAATGGTCGAGCAGGTCCTCGATCAAACGGCGGACATCCGAGCGGTGGCGCGAAGGCCGGGGGGATTTAGCGAACAGCAGGATCGATGAGATGATGCGGTCCATGTTCTTCACGCCGGAGCGGATGTGGCCGACAAGTTCGGTTTTTCGCGCGTCGCCCGCGAGGTCTTTCATGAGCAGCGAGGCGAACAGCTCGATGCTGGCAAGCGGGTTTCTGATCTCGTGCGCGATGCCCGCCGCCATCTCGCCCATGGCGCGCAGGTGCTGGTTGCGCCGCGCCTCGTCCTCGAGGGTGCGCAGGCGGGTGTTGTCCTGCAAAATGAGCACCGTGCCGATGGGTACGCGGTTTTTATCCCGCACGCGCGAGGCGGACACGCTGAGATTAAGCGGCCGGCCGCCGGCCCCCGGAAACTCGCGCTCGAGGCTCACCGGCTTGCCGCCTGTGGCGACGCGTTCGACGAGGGTTTGAAACAGCGGGAACAATTCGCCGAGCGGCTTGTTCAGGCTGTCCTCGGGGGCGATGCCGGTGATGAGCCCGGCGGTGCGGTTGAAGGTGGTGATTAGGCCCGCCTCGTCCACCACCAGAACGCCGGTCGCCAGGCTCTCGAGGATATTGGCCAGGTAATTCTTGACCGCTTCCTTCTCGAGCAGGTTTTCGTTCAGCTCGCGGTTCTTCTCCGCAAGCTCCAGGTCGAGCTGTTTGACGCGCTCCTTCAGCCCGTCGTAGGCCTCCTGAAGCTTTTCCGTCGCCTCGTTGAAGGCGAGGAAAGCCTGGTTGAGAACGGCCAGGTCCTCCGGGGTGCGCGCCTGTGGCGTCACAACCGGGTTTTGATGTTCTTTTCCCAATCGAGCACCTTGAGTTTGTTTTCCGCCGCCTGCCTTAAGAGGTCGTCCTCGCCTTCGGTGTCGGCGAGTTGTTTCAGCTCGCGGGTGAGGCCGCGGGTGTTGTGCATTTTCTCATGGCTGTCGGCGATGAGGTAATCGGCCCAGGCTTTCTGCGGGTGTTCGGGGAACAGCTTGCGCGCCTGGTCCAGCGCGTTCACCGCCTTCGCGTACTGGCCTGACCGGTGATAGGTTTTCCCCAGCTTGTAGTAGGCGCTACGGACGTAAGAGGGGATGCTGCGGACGTCGGGATCGAACGCGTCGATGGCGCGCTGGTACTCGCGAACCGCGTCGTCCCGTTGCCCGAGGGCGTTGTGCGCCTCGGCGAGCAGGTAATGGGCTTCCGAGGCATCGCCTGTGGGCCGCCGGGTGACGTCCTGAAACACCCTGAGCGCCTCCTTCAGTTTTTTCTGGCCCCAGTAGCTCTTGCCCAAAACCTTCATCGCCTCGCCCGCGCGCGGGCTTTTCGGGTAGGCTTTGAGAAAGGCCCTCGCCACCGCCTCGGCCTCCTTGTAGTCCTTGCGTTCGAGGTGGATCGCGCCGAGGTTCAGCACGATGCGGTCGCTGAAAACGCCCTCCCGGTCCATCACCTTGACGCGCTCGTAAAAACTGAGCGCCTCGCTGTAGAGGCCGATGGCCTGGTAGGCCTCGCCGATCTGCAAGAGCGTCTTGGCGTTACTCAGTTCGCCGAGCGACAGGCCGAGAAAATCGCTGTAGCTGTAGAGGATGGGCAGCGCGCCTCCCTGGTTGGAATACTTGTCCACCAGCAGGTTCAGCGTTTCGATGATGCGCGCGCGTGCGCGCGGGTAATGCTCCGAGGTCTTGCCGAGCGGCAGGAGCTTCTTGAATTCCTCGAGCGCCTTCAGGTAGCTTTGCTCCTCCATGTAGGAGTTGCCGCGGCTTAAGGTGATCTCGGCCAGGGTGTCCACGTCGCTCGTCTGTTTCGACACCGTCTGGTAAGTCTTGAACGGTTCGCGGTAGGCGCTGGTGTCGACGAGAAAGTCGCCGACGGGCAGCTTCGGCGAGCGCACGCCGATGTCGGCCATGCGGATGAGGGCGTAGCGGCCCTCGGGGCTCTCGGCGTTGCGCCGGGCGGATTCGTCGAACACCGAAAGCGCCTTCAGTTCCTGTTTTTCGAGCAGGTAGGCGTCGCCGATAAGGTTCAGGCCCCGGTGCGCGCGCGGGTCGCCCGGCGCGAGGTTGACGAGCTGGTACAGCGAGCGCCTCGCCTGGGCGTAGTCCTGCCTGCTGAAATAAATGTCGCCCATGTAAAAGTGGATCTCGGGCTTCTCGTTTAACTGGCTCGGCCAGCGCCGGGCCCCCTCCTCGTAAATTTCGATGGCGCGCGAAAATTCCCTCTCGTCGTAGTGGTGCTTGGCGATGGTGAACAGGGCCTCGCGCGCGGCGATGTTCTTGGGCGCGTTCTTCAGCACGCCCTGGAAAGCTTCGTAGGCTTCCTGGTATTTCCCCTTGCCAAGCAGCATGTTCGCCAGGTCGATCTGCCTGGCCTGGTTGTACGGGTCGCCGGCGCTTTTCTTCAGCACGTCCTCGTACAGCGCCTTGGCCTCGATGCTGTAACCGATCTCGTTGTAGATCTGCGCGATCTTGTACTGCGCGTGGCGCGCGAACGGGGAACCCGGCGATTGCCTGAGCGCGTATTTGTAGGCGTCGAGCGCGCTGTCGTACACCGGGTTCTCCTCTTGGCGCGCGGCCTGGTAGTGGCTTTCGGCGATGAGGTAGAGGATTTCCGCCCGGTACTTGCTGTCCGGAAATTTTTTATTGAAGGCCTCGAACTTCTCGATGGCCTTGGCGTAGTTGTGACCCTGCAACAGCTTGAGCGCCGCGAGGCGCTCGGCGTGGCCGTGCTTTGTCTTTTCGTCGTCGTCCTTTTTGTTCACGCGGGCGAGTTCGCGGTCGCTGAGCCCGGCGATGCGGGTGTTGCGCTTCGGTGCGCGGGCCGGCTTGCGAGCGGCGGCCGCCGGTTTCGCTTCGGCCACGGCGGGCTTCGCGGGCACTGCCTGCTTGGCGGGCGCCGCCAGAGGCTCGCCGGGCCCAGGCGAAACGCGCGCGCTCGGTTGGGCGGTTTTCCCCGCCGGCCCGGGCTGCTTGAGATCGATCACGAGCTGGCCGGTTTTCGGGTCGATCGAGTGAAAAAACCGCGTGTTGGTGGTGACCAGCCCGAGCACAAGGCCCGGCCCGGGCTCCACCGTGAGCGAGGCCAGGTTCTTGTCCCGATACGTGCGCGAGCGGATGGCGTCGCCCAGCACCGCGCCGGGAAACGTCAGGGTGATTTTTTTATTCTGGAAATCGGCTTTCGTTTCGTATTTGAGCGGGCCGCTGAGATCGATGAGCAGGCGGGTGTCGGTCGGGTGGGGGCCGAGGCGCACCGCCTCGATTAAGACCGGGCCTGCCTCACCCTGAGCCAGCGCATGGGCCTGGCCCAGCGTCAAGAGCAGGACGGCGATGGCCGGGATAATATTTGAATAACGTCGTTTCATTTTATGCCAGGGGTTCCAGGCGGGTTCATGAGTCGATTATATAACAGCAATATCGATACCACGCCGAAGCCGCCTTGCCGGTTTGCCGGAATGTTCCGGCGAAACCCTCAAGCCCTTTAAAAATCAAGGGTCCCTATTCGGGGCCGGGGGGCGGGCCAGGGAGGCGGGCGACCTGCTCAGGGCCCATCCCGCGTCATTATTTTGACTTGGGAGCAGCGGCAAACGCCGCCCGTGCCTCGTTATCCAGTGCGTCGGCCAGGGCCTTGAGGGCGTCTGAAAACGCGACCCGGTAGGGCGGCTGGCCGGTGAGGGCGGTGAGCGCGTCGGGCAGGGTGGCAAGCCCCTGGCGCGCGCGCTCGCCGAGGGCCGCTAGCGGCTCGGGCGGGCGGATGCGCAGGCCGCCCCTCATCACCGGTTCGAGCAGGCCCGCGCCTTCTGGCACTTCATCGGCCAGCGACACCCGGTCCTCCCGCAGGCGGCCGTCCTCTCCCAGGCGGCGGGTCACCTGCTTTCTGCCCGGCCAGGTGGCCTTGCCCTCCGAGGTTTTCCGCTTCGGCCTGCCGTCGTATTCCTCGAGCTTGTAGGCGCAGTTGAGGTAGGGCTGGTCGGCGGAGGTGGCGAGCCGGGTGCCGATGCCAAAACCGTCGATCGGCGCGCTCTTCGCCCGCAGGCGGGCGAGGGCGTGTTCGTCGAGATCGCCGCTCGCGAACACGGCGGTATCCTTGAGGCCGCTGGCGTCGAGAATGGCGCGCACTTCGCGGGCGTGGGCGGCCAGATCGCCGCTGTCCAGGCGCACGGCGCGAATGCTGATGCCTTCCGCCGCCAGCTTGGGCGAGAGCGCCACCACCTTCTGTGCCCCCCGGGCGGTGTCGTAGGTGTCGATGAGAAGCACCACGTTTTCGGGCTGCGATCGCGCGAAGTTTAAAAACGCCTCGGTTTCGCTGTCGTGGGCGAGGATGAACGAGTGCGCCATTGTGCCGAACACCGGAATGTCCCACAGGCAGCCGGCCTCCACCGTGGCGGTGCCGGCGAAACCGGCGATGTAGCTCGCGCGCGCGGCGATGAGGCCCGCCTCCGCGCCGTGCGCCCGCCGGCAGCCGAAATCGATGAGTTTCTTCCCCGGCGCGTGAAGCACCATGCGCGCCGCCTTCGAGGCCACCAGTATCGAGTGCTGCAACAGGTTGATGAGGCGCGTTTCCAAAAGCTGCGCCTCGGCGAGGGGGGCGGTGACCCTCAGCACCGGCTCGTTGGGAAAGAACACCGTGCCCTCGGGCATCGCGTCGACATCGCCGCTGAAGCGGAAGTGCTCGAGGGCGTCTATGAAGCCGGGCTTGAAAAACCCGGAGCGCCGCATCCACGCCCGGTCTGCCTCGGTGAAGTGCAGGGTTTCGATGTAGTCGAGCGCGAGCTCCAGCCCACAGGCGAGCAGGAAGTTCCAACCCGCCGGCAGCTCGCGCACGAAAAACTCGAACACCGCCGTGCCCCTCATCGCGCGGTCGTGGTAGCCCTCGAGCATGGTGAGCTGGTACAGGTCGGTCCACAAGGCGCTGGGGGCGGGCGGGGCGTGCGCCAGCCGGTCGAGGGTGAGAAGGCGGCAGCCGAGCTTCTGCATTTCGTTGATGGCGCGCTCGCCGTCGCCCGGTTTCACCTCCACCGCGCGGATCGCGTCGGTGAGGAGGAACACCTCGAAACCGAGCTTGATCGCGTCTAGCACCGTGGAAAGCACACAGTAATCGGTGGCGAGCCCGCAAACGAACAAACGGCGGACGTCTTTCGCCTTGAGGCTTTCGGCGAAGCCGGTGCCGTCGAAATCGGAATAGGCCTCCCGGGCCCAGTTCGTCGCCTTGGAGATCACCTCGTCACTAGCGAGGATATTGAGCGAGGCGGCGAACCCGGCCCCCGCCGTGCCCTGCACGCAGTGCGGCGGCCACGGCCCGCCCTGGGGCTTGAACGAGCAGTGGTCCCTGGGATGCCAGTCGCGCGTGACGTACACCGCAAGCTCCCGCTTGCGGAACAACTCCAGGTAGCGGTTGACGACAGGCAGGATCTCGCCGCTCTTCGGCACCGCCAGGCTGCCGCCGGGCAGAAAGTCATTCTGCGGGTCGATGACAACGAGGGCGTCGCCCGCGCCGGGTTCCACGCTGGAATGGGATCGGCTCATGAGGAACCTGGGTTAGGGGGTTGTGTGTCATTATGACCCCACTCCCGTGGCGGATCAAGCGCCGAACGCGCGCGGCCGCCGCGCGCGGCAAAAGGCCGTTCCGGTGGCGCTCTTCAGCGGCGCTTGGGAAACGCCTCGTCCACCCGCGTCATGAAGTGGATGATGGAACGGGTGCAGCCCAGAAGATCGGCCATGGACAGGCTTTCGTTCGGTTCGTGCATGCGCGAGTCCGGGTCGTAGGGGCCGAGGCAGATGGGCAGGCCGCCGCCCAGCGCGTTCATGAGCTTGGGCACGAAGGGGATCGAACCGCCGCAGCCGAAGAGGCAGGGCGTCACGCCATAGCCCTGCTTGAGCGCCTGCATGATGAGGGGATACACCGGGTGGGTGATGGGCGTGCTCCACGGCGACGCGCCTTTTTCCATTTCGAGATCGAGTGCGAAGCCTTCGGGAATGTTGTCTTTCAGGTGCTGGCTGAGCCCGCCGGCCGCCGTCTTCTCGTCGCTTCCGGGGGCGAGCCTGACCTCCACCACCGCCTTCGCCGACGCTTCGGCGAAAGGCTCGGCATGGTCGTCTGTGGCCACACGCAGGGGCCGGGTGCGAAGCGCCGGGCCGCTCGCGGGCGAAAGGGCAAAGGGCGCGACCTGGTCGGCGAGGGAGCCGTCCTTCTTCACCAGGCTGTCGATGAGGCGGGCGAGCACCAGCTCGGCGACGGGGAACGGGCCGCCGTGAATGCCGGAATGCGGGTCCTTGTCCGCCGCGCGGACGATTAGGTCGAACGCCGGGCCGGGGCCGGGGGCGGGCCGGACGATCAAGCGAAGCCCGAACCGGTTCTCCCGCTTGAAGAAACCTTCAAGTTGCCTGGCGAGTTCGCCTGCGTCCTTAGAGCCTACGAAGAGGAGCCTGGCGCCGGCGGCGCCGAAGATGACGCCGCCCGAGACCCGGTGCCCCGGACGGCTGTTGACGTACGAGCGCCTGAGTTCGGCGATGAGCACCGAGGCGGTGTCCTCCGGCACGATCAGGCGGGTTTCGGGCAGGAACCCGGCGCCTTGCCTCAGGTCGGCGACGGTGATGGGCACGCGGGCGTCGCCTTCGCGCT
>QJWD01000144.1 GCA_003235465.1 Nitrospirota bacterium
CGCTCGGTCGATTATTACCTTAGCGAACCCTCGATGGCGCTCAGCCCCGCCCCCTTCGAGGAAGTTATCATGAACCGCGTCGGGCTCATGAACCAGCCCTGGTTCAAGGCATACCGCACCAACTGGAAGCGTTCGAGCGAGATGTTCTGGGCCTTTCACTGGTGGCACCCGGCGGTTTACGAAGTGCAGATGCTTTTCCCCGGGGCCAGCGAGCAAAAGCAGGCCATCGAGGCGGTGGACGATTTGTTTCTGAACCAGGTGCTCAAGGAGCCCCCCAACCGGATGTTGCTTTCGCGCGAAGTCATGCCGCGTTTTTCGCGCCTGTCGCCGGAGTCGGCGAATATTTTCGACCACCTGCATATGTTTCACGGCATCATCTACGATATTCTCGCCTCGGAGAAGGTGGTGGACAAGCGGGTGGAGATTTACCGCAATATCGATCTCATGCTGGCGCGCCCGGGGGACCGGCGGCTCGCCGGTCTATTTCCCACCCCCTTCCCCAACCTGGACCCCCTCGTCTATTCGGAGCCCCTGAAGCGGGGGAGCGGTGAGATGGGCCGCATCATGGGGCACGAGCATGGGAGCCATTGAGGGACAGCATGATCAGAAATTTTTGCACGGCTGTATTATTTTTAGGATTGGCACTTGCCGGTTCCGCATGGGCTGCCGACCACAGCAACCTCGAGGAGGGTTTTCCGGCGCGGATCGAAGACGCCTATCCCATCGATTACCGGGCCCTGGAGTTCATGGCCTCCGGCATCTACGAGCACAGCGGGGAGCATGGCCGTCATGCCGGAGAGTTCGAACCAGAAATCAAATGGGGATTTATTAAAAACGCACATGTTGAGCTGTCGGCGCCGCTGGTGTTTCCCGGCGACGGCGAGATGAAAAATAACGGCGACCTGGTGCTGGAAGGGTTATACAATTTCAATGTGGAAACGGTTGAGCTTCCCGCTCTGGCCGTGAAGACCGAATTTACGTTTCCGACGGGAGTGGATTCGGTGGGGGTGGATGTCGAGGTCACCGCCATCGCCACTCGCGGCTTTGGCGCCCACCGGTTTCATTTCAATGGCAGCTTTCGTCGCACGGGCGGGGCCGAGGCGGGAGAAAGAGAGCATACCTTTTCCTTTGGACTGGGCTACGACCATCCCATCGACCTGGACCATTTAATCGTGGCGGATTTTTTTGTCGACCGTTCGCCGCTTGTGGGCGGTGCGGAGGAGTTCACGTTCAGTTTCGGTATGCGAAAACAGCTCAACCCCTGGTCAGTGATGACGCTGGGCATGGGCAGCGGCTTTGGCGCGAGTCACACGCCCGATTTCAGGGCGACGCTGGGGTTGCAGTGGGGGTTTTGAGCGGCCGCGAGGCCTCCGGGAGGCAAAACGGATGATGGATGAGGTCAAGGCCGGTCAGCTGGAATGGAAGCCCGGCCGGGTGTTCCTGATCGGAAAAAATTACCGGGAACACGTGAGCGAACTCGGCGACCCGCCCTCGGAGGGCCCGGTGGTGTTCATGAAGCCGGCCAGCAGCCTTATGCCGCCCGGGGCGGTGGTGCGAATGCCCTCGCACGGCGCGGTGCTCCACCACGAAGTCGAGGTGGTGGCTCTCATTGGCCGTGAAGGGCGGGCCATCAGCGAAAGTGTGGCGGAGAGCCATGTCTTTGCGTATGCCCTGGGGGTGGACCTCACCTTGCGCGACGTGCAAGGCCAGCTGAAGAAGCAAGGGCTTCCCTGGGAATCCTCGAAGGCCTTCGAGGAGAGCGCGCCGCTCGGGCCGTTCACCACCGCCGCCGGCATCGCCGCCGCGGGCATCCCCTTTCATTGCTCGGTCAACGGCCAGGTTCGGCAGCGCGGGCATACCCGAGACATGATCTATCCCCTGGGCCGCATTATCCGCGAGCTGAGCAAGGTGTGGATGCTCCGGCCGGGGGATCTTATTTTTACGGGCACCCCCGCGGGGGTGGGGCCGCTTTCCCCGGGAGATACGCTGAGGGTTGAGAGCCCGGTGCTAAAGGCGGCGTCTTGGCGGTTCGAGGGGCCAATTGAATGTTAACGGTTATTCGCTTTGTTTCAAGAGGACGACGGTGAGTGAAGTGGACAGGTTGACCGAGGCACTGAAGAACCGGCCCAAGGACCCGGAGCTGTTGTACTGGCTTGGCCTTGCCCAGTTCGATGAGGGAAAGAACGATCAGGCGCGGGCCAGCCTGGTGGAGGCGCTGCGCCTGAGGCCGGGCTGGGCGGAGGCGCATTTTTCCCTCGCCAAGGTGTTCGACGTGCTGAAGCGGTACGACGAGATGGTGGACGCGTTTCGCGAGGCGGCCTGGCTGAAGCCCGAATGGGCGGAAGCGCACTACAATCTGGGCCTTTCCCTGCTCATGCTCGGCGATGCCGAGGAGGCGGTCCAGGCTTTTCAAAGGGCGGTGGACATCGACCCCGGATGTTCGGGGGCGCACAAGGGGCTCGGCATTGTGTACAGCCTTTTGGGGGACGAAGAAGCTGCGCAACGCCATGCAAGCCTGGCGGACCGGCTTGGGCCGGGAGACGGCACCTCTTAAGCGGCGCGGCTGGGGGCGAACCATGCGAAA
>QJWD01000291.1 GCA_003235465.1 Nitrospirota bacterium
TCCACTTTTTCCTCGACCATCTTGGCGGCGAAGGTGCGCATGAAGTTGATGGGCAGGGCTTCGTCGGTGAAGAAGATGTAGTTGCAGTTGTATTTCTCTTTCAGTTTCTTGACGTCGTTGACCACATTTTCGGCGTAGCGCACGTGGAAATTCATGTGATCGAACGGGATGGAGCAGAACGCGCATTTCTCCCAGTAGCATCCGCGCGAGCCCATCACCGGCAGCACGCGCTCGGGCGACAGGTAAAGATCGAGCGGCAGGCCGTCGAAATCCGGCGTCGGCAGGGCGTTGAGTTCCTCCTTGGCGAAAGGCCGGTTGACGCGCACCTTGCCCTTGTCCTCGTACACGAGGTTGGGCACTTTGGTGAGATCGCGCCCGCCGCGCAGCTCTTCGACCAGCCTGAGAAGCGGGGTTTCGCCCTCGTGGACGACGAAGCTGTCGACGAACTGGAACAGCGGCGAGCCTTCCTTCTCCATGCGGTCCACCAGTTTGGTGAAGACGCTGCCGCCGATGGTGATGTGGATGTCCTTGCGCTCCTGCTTCACCAGGTACGCCAGGGTGAGCCCGGAGATGATCTGCTCCACCGAGGTGATGGAGATGCCGAGGATGTCGATGTCCTCCTTCAGGATGCCGGGCAGGTAGTGTTCTTTATAGAGATCGTAGAAAAAATTCTCGCCGGGGTGCTTGAAGGATTCGAAGATCTCCTTCGTGCTGTAGGGCGAGAACCGCATCTGGCTGCCGATCACGGTGAGCTGCGACGGGTAGTAGGGCGCGAGGATGTTGTCCAGCCACACGTCCATGATCTTCAGGTTTTCCATGTAGCGGTCGAGGTCGTAGAACTCCTCGCTGCGCTGCGAATGCTTGGCGGCGTCGATGTGGTCCTTGAGGGCGGGGATGATTTCCTCGGCTTCCAAGAGCTTGCCGTATTTCTCCCGCTCCATCTGCGAGAGGCGCGGGCGCGAGCCAAGGTCGGCCAGTTCGCGCACGATGCGCTCGTAGAGCGGCTTGGTGCGCTCCCAGGTGCACAGGTGGTCGAGGAGCTCGATGGCCAGGTCGCGCTGCACCACGTCGTGAATGCCGTGCTGGGCGAGAAACGCCTTCAGGCTCGGCAGGCTGAGGTACGGCTGCGAGGGGTGCCAGGATGTCGGGAATACCAGATAAATCATGTTTGCCGCCGGTTTAGGGGTGGCCGCGTCAGGGTTTGGGCGCCATGAACACCAGCATCACCAGCCGCTCGCCGCTGTCGTTCAAAACGCCGTGGTCCTCGCCGCTCGGCGCCAGGGTGATCTCGTCGGCCACCAGTTCCTTCACTTCCTTGCCCACGGTCACCTTGCCCCGCCCTTCGAGGACGTAATAGACCTTGTCCGAACCCTCGTGGGTGTGGACTTTTTGCGATTGGCCGGGCTCGAAACAATATATATCACAAAAAAAATTGTCGGTATCGAAAAGGCTGATTTTTTTCAATTTTTCGGGGCTGAAAGCCACCGCCTGGCGCACTTTGACGACGTTCATGCTTCTCCTCGGTTTCTTGAATGATATGTAGACGCCCGGCCGGCCCCGGCGGCCGCCTTGCCCGGCCCGCTCTGAGGCAGCAAACCAATTGCAATACAACCGGTTAGGGAATTCTATCACAGAGCGCGGCCGGTTCAAGTTTTATTGCCCCAGGCCGGCTGTGGAAAAAAACCTATTTTATTGACTTCGCTCTTTATATCCACTATTTTTGAATGACCTCCGCGGGTTGAGCAGATTAGCGGCACGCGCCGCACCTTGCGGAACAAGCGCCATGGAACTGCCCGCTCCATGACGCGAGCCAACAATGTCAACAAAACGGGACGTAGCGCAGCCTGGTTAGCGTACCTGACTGGGGGTCAGGTGGTCGGAGGTTCAAATCCTCTCGTCCCGACCATTTTTACGGGGCTATTCGGGGCCACACCCGATAGCCCCTTTTTGTTTTTCCACCCCCTGCCCTTTCTGGCGGGCTCGGGGTTTGTGGGAAACGCGACTTTAGAGCGGCGATGGCTTGTTATGCACCGGCGCGGGAAGGTTTTCACATGATTACAAAAAATTCAGTAGTTTCAATGGGTTACCGGTTAACCGATGCGAACGGACAAGAGCTGGACAAGGCCGATTCGAGCGCGCCCCTGTCCTACCTGCACGGGCATCAGCAGATCGTCCCCGGCCTCGAGAAAGCGCTCGAGGGAATGCAGGTGGGGGAAAAGAAGGACGTGTCCCTCACGCCCGAGGAGGGTTACGGCGAGGTGAACCCCGACCTTCGGCTGAAACTACCGCGAACCCAGTTCCCCGAGGAAATGGAGATTTCCCCCGGCCTGCAGTTTCAGGCGAGCCTGGGAGACAGGCAGCACGTGTTCACCATCGTCGCCGACGAGGGCGAAAATGTGAAGATCGACGGCAACCACCCGCTGGCGGGGCAGGCGCTCAATTTTTCCGTGGAAATCCTGGGAATCCGCGAAGCCACCAAGGAAGAGCTCGAGCACGGCCATTCGCACGACGGCGGCCATCATCATTAGGGATCAAAATACGGTGAGGGGGCGTCATCGCCCCTCTATAGCCGGAATCC
>QJWD01000227.1 GCA_003235465.1 Nitrospirota bacterium
CGTTTCGACCTGGCCCAGGCGGGAGGCCGACGGGCCCCTTAAGAGGCGAAATTTTAATGCGCAACCGGCGGGGGTTCAAAAAATCGCCACAGGGAATGCCCATTGACATCGCAGAACCCCCAAAGTATGCTTAGGATTGAGGCTATCCACATCAAAAACGGCCGGTTACGCGCCCGGCGGGGCTATCCAGTCCCCCGCCACCGCAAAATGCGACCGATTGGGCCAAAGCCGATATGAGAACCATTCACGACCTGACAAAAGCGGTGCTGGAGTACCACCCGAACGCGGATGTGGACGTCATCCTCGACGCCTATCTTTTTTCCGCCAAGGCGCACCGCGGCCAGAGCCGGCGCTCGGGCGAGGCGTACATCTCGCACCCGCTGCAGGTGGCGTTCAACCTGACCCGGCTCAGGGTCGACGAAAACACCGTCGCCGCCGGCCTCTTGCACGACACCATCGAAGACACGCTGACCACGCCGGAGGAAATCAGGGAACTTTTCGGCGAGGAAATCCTGCAGCTCGTCGACGGCGTCACCAAGATCGGCATGATCGAGTTCTCCAGCCGCGAGGAAAGCCAGGCGGAGAATTACCGCAAGATGATCCTCGCCATGGCGCGCGACATCCGCGTGGTGCTCATCAAGCTGGCCGACCGCGCCCACAACATGCTAACCCTGGGCTCGCTTTCCGAGGAGCGCCGCCGCCGCATCGCCCGCGAGACGCTCGACATCTTCGCCCCCATCGCCAACCGGCTGGGCATCGGCTGGCTGAAAACCGAGCTGGAGAACAAGGCGTTCAAGTACCTCTATCCCGACGATTACCGCCTCATCGACGAGAAGGTCTCCAAGGACCAGGAGGAACGGAGCAAATACGTCGAGATGGTTTGCCAGCAGGTCGGCCAGGCGCTCGAGAACGCGGGCATCACCGGCAGCGTGCAGGGGCGGCCGAAGCATTATTATGGCATCTTCCGCAAGATGATCGACCAGAACATCAGCTTCAACGAAGTGTACGACCTCATCGGCGTGCGCGTGCTCACCGAGGACATGAAGGACTGTTACGCCGTGCTCGGGCTGATCCACTCGCTGTGGAAGCCGATCCCCGGCCGCTTCAAGGATTACATCGCCATGCCCAAGCCCAATATGTACCAGTCGCTCCACACCACGGTCATCGGGCCGAAAGGCGAGCGGGTGGAGGTGCAGATCCGCTCCAGGGAAATGCACCGCATCTGCGAGGAAGGCATCGCCGCACACTGGCAATACAAGGAAGGCGGCAAGGGCAAGACGAAACCAATGGACCAGCAGCTGGTGTGGGTGCGCCACCTGCTCGAAAACCAGCAGGACTTAAAGAGCCCGAAGGAATTTCTGCACGCCTTCAAGGTCGACCTGTTTCCGCACGAGGTCTACGTTTTCACGCCGGACGGCGACGTCATTTCGCTTCCGCACGGCTCGACGCCGGTGGATTTCGCCTACGCGGTGCACACCGACATCGGCCACCATTGCACGACCGCGCGCGTCGACGGCAAGGCGGTGCCCCTCCGGCACAAGCTGAAGAACGGCAACCGCGTCGAGATCATCACCTCGAAGCGCAAGACACCGAGCCGCGACTGGCTCACCTTCGTGAAAACCGCGCGCGCGAGAAGCAAGATCGCGAACTTCATCAACAGCCATGAACGCGCGCAAAGCCTGAGCCTGGGGCGCGAGCTCCTGGAAAAGCAGATCAAGGAATGCGGCCTCAAGCCGGAGTCGGTGCTCAAGGGTAAGGCGCTGGAGGAAACCATCCACGCCTGCGGCTACAATACGCTGGACGGCCTGCTGACGGCCATCGGCATGGGCAAGGTGTCGGTGCTGCACGCGCTGGACAAGCTGCTGCCCAAGGAGGCCCAGGAAGCCAGGAAAGCCCGGGAGGCGACGCCCGTCAAGCTCAAGGAGAAGGCCAAGCCGCAGCGCGAAAACGCCATCAAGGTGCAGTGCCTGAACGACAACATCCTGATGCGCATCGGCAAATGCTGCAACCCGGTGCCCGGCGATCCGATCATCGGCTACATCACCCGCGGCCGCGGGGTGACGGTGCACCACCTGGACTGCCCCGGCGTCGTCGACATCGGCTCGGAATCGGAACGGCTCATCCACGTGGAATGGGACACCGGCAAGAAGACCATCTACCCCGCCCGCATCTACATCGTCGGCCAAGATGAGCCGGGGCTGCTCGCCAACATCTCAAGCGTGCTCGCCAAATGCGATATCAACATCATCCGCGCGAACGTGCAGCAGGGCTCGCACAAGCGGGCCTACTTCGATCTGTCCATCGAGATCCTTGATGTCGAGCAGTTGAACGCCACCCTGGACAGGGTGCGCAAGGTCCCCGGTGTGATTCACCTGGAAAGGGTCAGGGAGTACAAGAGGAAAACGCCCGGGGCCGATCTGCCGGAAGACCTGGAAACCGACCCGGACAGGAGCCTGGGCTGGGAACAGCTGGTGAACTGAAGCTAGGACGCCTTGGCCACCTTGCCGGATTTGAGGCAGCGGGTGCAGATTTTCATCGTTTTGATGGCGCCCTTGTAAACCACCCTCAACTTCTTC
>QJWD01000290.1 GCA_003235465.1 Nitrospirota bacterium
TCTCTCAGGCGCGTGCTCATCGCCGGCGCTCCGGTTTCGCCGGAGCTGCTTCGCCGCTTCGACCGCATCCTCGAAGGCGACGGCGAAGCCTACACGCCCTACGGCGCCACCGAGGCCCTGCCGGTGGCCTCCATCGGCCGCAGGCAAATCCTCGAAGCCGCCGAAGGCCCGGCTTCGCGCGGCACCCTCGTCGGCCCGCCGGTCCCCGGGCTGGAAGTCAAAATCATCCGCATCACCGACGACCCCGTCGCCGAATGGCACGAAGGGCTGGAACTGCCGCAAGGCGAAATGGGGGAGATCGTGGTCAAGGGCCCGTGGGTCACGCGTTCCTATTTCAACCGCGAAGGCGCGACGCGGCTGGCGAAAATTCCCGACGGCGACGGGTTCTGGCACCGCATGGGAGACATCGGCTGCATCGACGACGCCGGCCGCCTTTGGTTCGCCGGGCGCAAGAGCCACCGCGTCACGCTGGCCGACAGGACGCTGTTCTCCATCCCCACCGAGGGGGTGTTCAACCCGCATCCGGAGGTGCGCCGCTCGGCGCTGGTCGGCATCGGGCCGCGCGGGGAGCAGCGGCCGGTGATCGTCGTCGAACCCTTGTCGGCAAGGAAGCTGCGGCAAAAAAGCTGGCAGGACAAACTCCGCGTCGAGCTCCTGCAACTCGCCCGGCAAAGCGAGGAAACCCGCGCCATCCGCGACATCCTGTTCCATCCCGAGTTCCCGGTGGATGTGCGCCACAACGCGAAAATCGGCCGCGAAAAGCTGGCGCGCTGGGCGGCGGCGCAACTGCCCGCCGAGCCCGCGGCGGGAGCCTGAGCCCCGGGTCCCTTCCTTACGAGTGGAATTTTAAGATCGGATACTAAAACTGCATCGCCAGCGACAGCCCGGCTTCCTGCCGACTCACGCGCGGGAAGATGGTGAAGTGGCGCATGCGTTTATCGTCGTGCAGTTTCATGACGGTCTTCGCCGTGAAGTAGCCGATGGCGCCGCCTAAAAAAACGTCCGACGCGAAATGCTTGTTGTCGTTCATGCGCGAGTACGCGGTGAGGGTGGCGAGGCCGTACGCCAGCGTGGCGACGAGGGGATTCTCGTCGTACTCGGTGGCCACCACCGTGGCGACGGCGAAGGCGGTGGTGGTGTGCCCCGAGGGAAAGGACATGTTGCCGTTAAACTGGAAGGGGTCCCACTCGTGCGCGCCGTCGCCCTCGCTGGGCCGGTGGCGGCCGGTCACCGCCTTCAGCGTCAGGCTGATGGCGCCCGAGATCAGGTAGCTTTCGATGCCAAGTAGGCCGACGCGCCGGGCCCGCTCGTTGTCCATGAAATGCCCCCAGCCGTAAAACACGCCGAGCGCGGGGACCACGTACAGGCCGTTACCAAAGGGCTCGCCGATGTCCGCCGCGGTGTCGGTGCCGCCGCCGCGCCGGTCCTGCACCCATTCCTGAATGTCGTCGTCGAACGCCAGCAGCGTCCCGGTGCCGCCGAGCACGAGCGAAGCGGTCACCCAGTCGCCTGTGTCCCAACTTAAGGGGGAGGTGAGGATATAGCCGGCATCGTAAAGCATATCCTTGAAGTACGCGCCGTTCAGTTCATAACTGCGCTCTTCTCCGGCCGCCTTGCTCTCTGATTCCGCGGTCGCGGCCTCCGCCTGCCCCCCCGCCTGGGCGGCGAGGAGTTCGGGGAACTGCAATTCGGAATGGAAATAGGGATAAGACAGGCTCTCAGCCCATAGGGAAGATGGAACTAGGGTTCCTGCAAGCAGGACCAGCGCCAATACCCCTGCCACGCGCAACTGAATTTCGCACACGATGCCTCCTCCAATGCCCACCGGAAAGCGAACCGTTCGCTCCCCCGAACCCGTGCATCTTAGGCAAAGTTCAGCCGTTTAGCCAGATAAATCCCTTGCCGCCCGGCTGACCGGGCTCTCAGGGCGCTTTCAGGTGGGACAGGACGGTATCGAGGAGCTTCTGGTCGAACAGGTTTCCGGTCAGGCTTTGCCGGGCGCGTTCGCCCGCCTGCCGGAACTGGGCCATGGCCTCGGGCGAAGGGCTGGGGGACAGAACCACGCCGTTGTCCAGGATCACCTTGATCGACTGTTCGTTCTCCATCTGGATGGTTTGCACCAGGCCTTCGAGGCGGCGCGCGCCGATTTTGGTGAGGGCGTCTTTGTATTTGCCGGGCAGGGAATTGAACTTTTTCTCGCTGATGAGCACGCCGCCGGTGGCGTAGCCCATGGGGAAGGACGACATGTACTTCACCTTGGTGAACCACTGCAGCGCCAGCGCCCCCTGCGGCGAGGCGTAAACGGTGTCGACGATGCCCGTCTGCAGGGACAACAGAACGTCGCTCACCGACAAGGGAACCGGGCGCACATCGAGGGCGCTGTAGGTCGCCTGCACCAGAGGGTCGCCCTGCCACATCCAGGCCTTGACCTGCTTCAGGTCGTCCACCGACTTGAGTTCCCGGCCGGAAAAAAAGTGCACCCAGCCGACGGGAACCCAGCCGAGAAGCACGTAGCCCTTTTCCTTGAAACGGCGCGAGAACTCCTCGTGCATGCGGTTGT
>QJWD01000271.1 GCA_003235465.1 Nitrospirota bacterium
CCGACGAATGGGCCGTCCAATACTTTATTGAAGGAGCCTCCCATCCTTTCCGATCTGGACAAGTCGCTATTCTACTGGATCAACTCGCATTTTCAATCCCCATTGTTTCAAAAGTTCATGCTTTTCGTCACCAACAAGCACAACTTTCTGGGGGTGGCGGGTGCGCTGGCCGTGGTCGTGCTTGTGCTCTACAAGAAACGCGGCCTGGTGTTTCTGGTGACCCTGGCGGCCATCGTCGGCCTGAACGACATCATCACCCACCATGTCCTGAAGGCGATGATCCAGCGGCCGAGGCCCTGCGTGTCGTTGCCGGACGTCATCCTGCACGTCGGCTGTTCCACGAGTTTTTCCTTTCCATCCAATCACGTGAGCAACATGTTCACCGCGGCCACGTTGTCCAGCCTGTGCTTCAAGAACTCGGTGCTGTTCGCGTTTCTCATCGCCTTCCTCGTCGCCTACTCGCGGGTCTACCTGGGCGTGCATTACCCCTCCGATGTGCTGGCGGGGGCGATCTGGGGCCTGTTCATGGGCGGCCTGGGCTACCTGCTTTATCTCAAGGCCCGCCGCAACCTCTGCTGTTGAGACAGGACGGATGAACCCGAAACGCATTCTCATCGTCAAACTGAGCGCCCTGGGCGACGTGGTGCACACCTGGCCCGCGGTAAGAAGCCTAAGGCTCGCCTTCCCAGACGCCTTTCTCGCCTGGGTCGTCGAAGCCCCCTTCAAGGACCTGGTTGCCATGAACCCGGATGTCGACGAGGTGATCCCGCTCGCCACCCGCAGCTGGCGGAAGAACCCCGGCCTTACGAGCCTCGGCGAAGCGCGGCAGGCGGTGGCCAGGCTCAGGCAACTCGACTTCGATACCGCCATCGATTTTAACGGCCTCATCAAAAGCGGCGTCGTCGCCTGGCTTTCAGGTGCAAGGGAGCGGATCGGCTTTCACGCGGCCGATTGCCGCGAACGCCCGAGCGCCTGGTTCAGCAACCGCCACGCGCCCAGGCAGGAGCGCGGCCGCCATGTGGTGGATCTCTACCTCTCGCTTGCAAGTAAGGCCGGGGCGCACGATGCGCCGGGCGCGCCCGCTGAACCCAACATCCCCGACGCTTCGAAGAGACGGATTGAAGAATTTCTCGCCGCCCATCCGGAGCTCGCGGGCCAGCCGCTCGCTGCCCTCAACCCGGGCGCGGGCTTTCCTAGCAAACTCTGGGATGCGGAAAAATTCGCGCGCTTGGGCGACAGGCTCGCGGGCGAGCTCGGCTTCCGGGTGCTGCTCCTCCACGGCCCGGGCGAACTGGAACTCGCAAAGGACATCGCGGGCCGAATGCGCGAGACGGGCCTCGTCTGCCCGCCGACCTCGATTCCCGACATGGCGGCGCTTTGCCAGCACCTGGCCCTCCTGGTTTCCTGCGATTCCGGGCCGCTGCACCTCGCCGCCGCCCTCGGCGTGCCCACCGTGTCGATCTTCGGCCCCACCGACCCCAAGCGGAACGGCGCGCATGGCCCAGGCCACCATGCCGTATATAAGGAACTTTCATGCAGCTTCTGCTGGAAGCGCACCTGCCCGCTGGGCACCGGGGAATGCATGAAACAGGTCGACGCAGATGAGGTTTTTGATACAATCAGGGACGACGCCGCCCGCTACCGGGCCCGGCCCACGCTGGGCGGCCTGTAGCGCCCATTTTCAGGAGATCGCGGAATGGCTATAGATAAGGAACTGCTCGAAATTCTCGTTTGCCCCAAGTGCAAGGGGGCGCTTCAGCTCTCCGCCGGGGGCGACGCCCTCGATTGCCTGGCGTGCAAACTCAGGTACCGGATCGACGACGACATCCCGATCATGCTCGTCGACGAAGCCACGCCGCTGGACTGAAACACCACCAGGGCCACCGAGCCCCCGCCGCCGATACCGCCGCCCCATGAGCAACCCGATAAGACGCCTGGAAAATCCATTGAAGACCTGCCTGTGGCGCGGCCTAGGCACCCTGTTCGGCGGTGGCGAAAAACACCAGGCCGTCGACCTGGACCGGGTCCGCTCGGTGCTGGTGGTCAGGCCCGACCGTTTGGGCGACCTCATCCTGTCGACGCCGGTCTACGAAAGCCTGCGCGCCTCCCTGCCCGAGGCGCGTGTGACAGTGGTGGCGGAAAAGGGCAGCGCCCACCTCCTTCTCAACAACCCCTCCGTCCACCGCATCCTGAAACTCGACCGCAAGCGGCCGTGGAAAATTTTGCGAAGCCTCAGGCAGGAACCCGTGGATCTCGCGATCACCCTCACCCGCGCCATGAGCGCCACCGCCACCTGGCTCACCCGCCTCTCCGGCGCGGCCATCCGCGTCGGCTATCATCACCCGGAAAACGCCTGGGCGCACACCCTCACCGTCCCGCATGACGACAGGCCGCGCCACGAAATCCTGAACAACCTCGAACTGCTGCGAGCGCTTGGCCTTCCAACGCTGGTTGAGACGCCGAAACTCTATTTCAGCGACGCGGAAAACCGCGCCATCGATACGCTGTTCAAGGAGAACAAGCGCTTCCCGGAAAAACCCACGGTGCTCGTCAAGCCGGG
>QJWD01000122.1 GCA_003235465.1 Nitrospirota bacterium
GCGGATGCCGATGTCGACAAGGTTTTCAGGCGTGGTCTCGGTGTCCACCTTGACCTCGGCGAAAAAGTAGCCTTTCTCCTGATACAGGCTCTTTATTTCCTCCACGCTGGCGAGAAGCAGATGGTCCTGGAACGTCGCTCCTTCCTTGAGGGATATTTTCTCGCGGATGTCCTCGGTCTCTATTTTCTTGTTGCCGAGAATGCGGATGTCGCCGATGGAGGGAATTTCCTCGAGCGTGAACACCACTTCCAGGCCTTCTCCCAGAGGCTGGGTGTCCACCTGGATGTTCTTGAAGTGCCCCATCTTGTAGATCTGTTCGATGTCTTTTCGAACCTGCGGGCGGGAAAGCGGCTCGCCGACCTGGGTCTTGATGTAATAGCGGATGTTGGATTCGTGCACCCGCTTGTTACCGACGATTTTTATGGCTTCGACGATGCCCTCCTCCTCTGCCCAGGCGGGGAAGGCGAACGACAACGTCACGGTCACCACCCAGAAAAGCGACAAAAATCGGAAGTTTTTCATTATTGAGCCGAAACCATTTGTTAATGCGCTTGTTAATGCCAATTTCGCGGCGCGCGAATTTTGGCCAAAAAAAAGTATTAAGTTTCCTTGAAATGGATTCGCGGGGAAACTTAATACTTTTTATTCAGATCATTGGGCGCTTGCTATCGGGGCTCTATCTGCTAGGGCAACGCATTTAGAGCTCCTGATTTCTCTATGAAAACCAGTTGATCGTCCTGCAGGCTGACCTCGATCAGGCCGCCGCGGGTGAAGCGCCCCTTTAGCATTTCATCCGAAAGCACATCCTCGAGGTGCTTCTGAATCGCGCGCTTCAGAGGCCGGGCGCCGAAATGCTTGTCGTACCCCTTCTCGGCAAGCCACAGCTTGGCTTCCTCGGTCATGTCGAGGGTCAGCCCCTGCTGAATGAGCTGCTCGTTCAACTGCTCAAGCTGCACGTCGAGAATCTTGACGATGTTCTCCAGAATCAGCGGTCGGAAAACGACGATCTCGCTGATTCGGTTCAGGAACTCCGGATTGAACGCGCGCTTCAGGTCCTGCTTCAGGTCCTTCTGCATTTTGTCGTAGGTGATCTCCTCGTCGTCCTTGTGGAAACCGAGGCTCGTCCCCTTGTCCAGCATGCGCGAGCTGATGTTGGACGTCATGATGATGACGGTGTTCTTGAAATCCACCACCCGGCCGTAGCTGTCGGTAAGGCGGCCGTCGTCCATGATCTGCAAAAGCAGGTGGAACACATCGGGGTTGGCCTTTTCTATTTCATCGAACAGCACCACCGAGTAGGGCTTGCGCCGCACTTTTTCGGTCAACTGCCCGCCCTCCTCGTAGCCGACGTAGCCGGGAGGCGCCCCGGTCAGCCGGGAGACGTTGAATTTTTCCATGTACTCCGACATATCGAGGCGGATCAGCGCGTCGCGGTTGCCGAACAGGAATTCGGCCAGGATGCCGGCGAGCTCGGTCTTGCCGACGCCGGTGGGCCCGAGGAACAGGAACGTGCCGATGGGCCGGCGCATGTCCTTGAGGCCGGAACGCGAACGGCGGATGGCCTTGGTGATGACCTGGATCGCCTCGCTCTGCCCCACCACCTTGGAGGCCAGCTCATTCTCCATGTTGAGCAGGCGGACGCTCTCTTTCTCCTCGATGCGGGACAGCGGGATGCCGGTCATGCTCGAGACCACGGCGGCGATGTCCTCCTCGGTGATGGAGGGCTCGCGCAGGTCGTTCTCGCTTTCCCATTTCTTCTTGGCGGCGTCGAACTTGTCGCGCAGGTTCTCTTCCTTGTCGCGCAGCTCCACCGCCTTCTCGAACTCCTGGTTCTCGATGCAGATTTTCTTCTCGCGGATCACCGCGTCGATGTCCCGCTGGTACTGGCGCATGTCCGGCGACTGCGTCACCTTCCTCAGGCGAACGCGCGAACCGGCCTCGTCGATGACGTCGATGGCCTTGTCGGGCAGGAAGCGGTCGCTGATGTAGCGGTCGGAGTAGCGCACCGCGGTGACGATAGCCTCGTCGGTGATCTTGGCCTTGTGGTGCATCTCGTAGGGCACCTTGAGGCCCTTGATGATCTCGACGGTTTCATCCGCCGTCGGCGGGTTGACCACGATGGGCTGAAACCGGCGCTCGAGCGCACCGTTCTTTTCGATGTATTTGCGGTATTCTTCCAGGGTGGTAGCGCCGATGCACTGGATCTCGCCGCGCGAAAGCGCGGGCTTCAGCATGTTGGACGCGTCGACCGAACCTTCGGCCGCGCCGGCGCCCACCAGGGTGTGCAGCTCGTCGATAAACAGGATGACGCTCTCGTTCTGCACGATCTCCTTCATGATGCCCTTCAGCCGCGCCTCGAACTGGCCGCGGTACTTGGTCCCCGCGATCAGGGAGCCGAGATCGAGGGAAACCACCCGCTTGTCGTAAAGCGTGTCGGGCACCTCGCGCTCGATGATGAGCTGCGCCAGCCCTTCGACGATGGCCGTCTTGCCGACGCCGGGTTCGCCGATGAGCACCGGGTTGTTCTTCGTGCGCCGGCTCAGGATCTGGATCACCCGTTCGATTTCCTTGTTGCGGCCGATGATCGGGTCGAGCTTGCCGTCGATGGCCATCTTCGTCAGGTCGCGGCTGAACTCATCGAGGGTCGGGGTCTTGCCCACATCCCTGGAGGCTTCTGTCGGTTCCTTGAACATCTCGACGATCTTCTCCTTCACGTCATCGAAAAACATGCCGAAGCTGTTGAGCACCCGGCACGCCACCCCTTCCTTCTCCTTGAGCAGGCCCAGGAGAAGGTGCTCGGTGCCAATATAGTTGTGATTCAGCGACCGCGCTTCCTCGACGGCGAATTCAAGCACCTTCTTCGCGCGCGAGGTGAACGGAATGTCGCCGATGATCAGCGAGTTGGTGCTGCGAGGGAGGTTTTTCTCCAGCTCCTTCTTGAGCTGGGTGAGATCGGCACCGGACTTCTGAATAATGGCAACCGCGATCCCGCCTCCGTCTTTCACCAGACCTTGCAAGATGTGTTCCGTCCCTAAATATTCGTGACGGTACAACTCCGCTTCCTCTCTGGCGAGAATGATGACCCTGCGCGCTCTTTCCGTGAATCGTTTGAACATGATTCCGTTTTCCTCAATTGAATAGGGCGTCAGAATTGCTTGAAATCAGCCGGTTTTAAGCCCGGCCAGCCAAGAAAACCCTAGTTTGTGATGTTTCATTGATCTCTAGTCATTGTAGCAAATGAAGGCGATTATACAAGGATTTATTTCACCCCACCAGGCGGCCAACAACTTATTGTTTTTTATAGAGTTATGTGGAATTTTTCGGTGCCCGGAAAGGGCTTCGCCCGGGTCCGGCCAAAGCTGGAAGTCCTGAAAATTCAATGCCGCCGGGAACCCCCTTCGGGCCCCTTTCGTGGCCGCCGGGCCCTGCCCCCGGCGCGCACCCTCTCCCGCCCGGCCCGGCGCATGCCGAAGCGGGCCAGATTAAGCCCCAACCGCCGCCCGGAAACCCGGCCAGCCGGGGCAATTTTTCGCCTGACGGTTCTGGCCGGCGGGCTCCTTGAGGGCTCTTTGGGGGAAACCGAAGTCAAAAGACTGGCGGAATCTTATAATAGCGTCAAATCAATGGGTTACGAAAATTGACGGGGGGCGCCCGGGCTAGCTGTAACCCGCCTCGGTGTGAAAGCAGAGGACGGCGGCGGTGGTGCTTGGCGGGTCGAACTCGTTGGAGCCGGTGAGGCGAATGCCGATGTCCCCGGCGTCGAGGATTTCCCAGATGACCTTGTTGTTGCCGAGGCCGGTGAGGGCGGGGTAGCCGGGGCTGTAGCGCTGGCCACCCTGGCGCTCATTCTTGAGCCCCACCCGGCGGCGCAGCAGGCGGTGGATGTACTCCGCCAGGTCCTCGGTGACGCGGTCGCTAAGCCCTTGCAAATAAAGGGCGGATTCGGAGTCGCCCTGACGCTTGAAGGCGTCCACGGCGGCCTCGACCTCGGCGCCCGAGGTGGTGATTTGCAGGCCCACCACATCCATCTGCCCCGAGGCGCGGGAGAAAAAGTACTGGGCGATGGAAAACACGTCCTTCTGGCCGCGGCCGATGCAGACGCTAAAGTGGATGCGGCCGACCTCCTGGCTGGCATTCTCGGGGTGGTAGACGATCAGCTCGTCGCCGTCCGCCTGCGCCGGAAACAGGCCAAAGCGGGCGCGGGGGCGGATCCAGCGGTTTTCCTCCGCCTGGTTCAGCCAGCGCTTCTTGAGCGCCGCCAGCGATTCCGGCGTCACGCCCTTTTGCGGCCACGATGATTTCTTGCCGAATTTCCAGTTGAGGGAGTACAGGCTTTTGGTGTCCAGGTTGGCGGCGAGCTGGCCGACCTTGAACTCGACCTTGTGCACCCCGTAACCCTCCTTCGGCACCTCGTGCTTCTTGAAGCTCACCTTTCTTCTCGGCAGCGAGGCGAGGAGCTTCTCCTCCTGCTCGCGCATGCCCTTCGCGCGCTGGTACTCGCTGAGCAACTGGTCGCGGTTCTTCTCGACGAAACGCTTGCGCGCCTGGGGGTCCAGGAGCGTGTTCATGGTGTTGACGCCGTCCATGCCGCTTTCGCAATAAAACACCTTGTCGAGGATGGCCGCGGTGTCGGACTGGCCGTGCATGGCGACGAAACCGGCGTGCCGGCGGTTGACCGGCGCGCCGCCGATGAGAACGGGGATGTCCATGTTCTCGTCCTTCAGCATGCGCGCCACGGTGATCATGTGGTTCGAGGTCTGCACGAGCAGCGCGCTCATGCCGATGGCGTCGGCGCTTTCCTTGCGCGCGGTTTCGATATAGCGGTCGAGGTGAACCTGGACGCCTAAGTCCACCACGCGGTAGCCGTAGTTTTCGAGCAGGGTCTTGGCCAGGTCCTTGCCGATGCTGTGCACGTCCTGATAAACGGTGCCGAGAACGACGACGCCCTTGTGGTGCTCGCCCGCGCCCTCCTCCACGCCGCTTTGCACCCGCATGTGCCATTCGAGGTAGCCCATGACGTTGCGCATGACGTCGGCGCTTTTCAGCAGGTGCGGCAGGCTCACCTCGCCGCGGCCGAAGGCGTCGCCAAGCTCGCGCATGGTCTTCATCAAATGGCCGGAGATGAACTCCAGGGGTTCGTGGGTCTTGAGCGCCTCCCTCGCCTCGAGGACGATGCGGTCGCGGTAGGCGTAGTCCTGGCCGTTCAGGGAAAGCACGCCTTCCGCCTTTTCCTTGTGACCGTCGCGAATCTTTAAGCAGATGCGCTCCTCCAGGGTGAGCCCGGCGTAATCCACTTTTTTCTGCACGCTGCCGGTGCTTTTGGTGAGGGCCACCTCCTCCAGCGCTTCGAACGCCTGCATGTCGCGCTCCAGGATCACCCGGCGGCCGAGGTCGACATCGTGACCGGGCAGGCTTTCGAGCGGCACGTAGTGGTTCGGGTTCAGGATGGCGCAGTCGAGGCCCGCCCGCCGCGCCTCGTCGAGGAACACGCTGGTGAGCACCTGGCGCATATACGGTTTCTTGCCGAGGCCGTTGGTCAGGTTGCCGACGCCGATGGTGGTCTTGAGATCGGGGTGGATGGCCTTGATGCGCGGCAGGCTCTTTAGCGTCTCGGCTGAGAAGTTGAGGCCCTCCTGCGATTCGCTGCCGATGGGGTAGGCGTTGACGTCGATCAGAATCTGCCCCGGGCCGACGCCGAATTTCTCCCCCGCCTGGCGGACGATCTCGGCGGCGAGGGCGTATTTCTCGTCGGCGGTCTGCGCCGGGCCCTCGGGCCCGTTGACCAGGGCGATGTAAATCGGCGCGTGCGCCGCGGTGACCTTAAGCACCGCATCGAGCTTGCTCACGCCATCCTGGTATTCCTCCAGGCTAATCGAGTTGATGATTGGCCGGCCGGGGTAAACCTTGATGGCGGCTGCGAGGGCCTCGACGGAAAACGAATCGATGCACATGGCGCCCTTGAAGTCGCTGGTCAAACCCTGGATGACTTCCGGCAGCACCTTCTCGGTCTCGACGATGTTGGAATCCATGCAAACGTCGATGATTTCGATGCCCAGGTCGCCGACCTGCTCCCGCACCACTTCATCGAGAACGTCCATCTGCAGGCCGCGTTCGGTTTCCACCGCCTCGCGCACCTTCAGGCTGCCGCGCACGTTGAGCCGCTCTCCGATGCGCACGAGGCCGCTTGCGCTGTCGATGGCCACCGCCTCCTGCGGGCCGGACACATACACCCCGCCTTCCGGCTTACGCGACTGGGGCGTTACTCCCTTCAGCCGCCGGCTGAGCGCCTCGATGTGCGCCGGGGTGGTGCCGCAGCAGCCGCCGGCGATGTTGAGGCCGCCGGACCGTGCGAACGTTTCCATTGTGTCGGCCATGGCTTCGGGAGTGAGCTTGTAACAGGTTTTGCCGTCTTCCGACACGGGCTGGCCCGCGTTCGGCACCACCGATACCGGGTGGCGGGAGAAGCGCCGCATTTTTTCCACGCTTTTGGCCATCTCGTCGGGGCCGACGTTGCAGTTGATGCCGAACACGTCGATGCCCATGCCAGAAACGGCGACGTACGCCGCCTCGATATCGGTGTTGAAGATCTGCATCTTGGAAAACCCGTCCACCGTCACCTGCACCATGATCGGCAGCGACAGCCCGGCCTCGGCGAAGGCGCGGCGCGCCCCTAGGATCGCCGCCTTGGTCTCGAGAATGTCCTGCTGGGTTTCGAACAAAATCACATCCGCCCCGCCCTCGACGAGGCCCGCCACCTGCACGCGGTAGTTTTCCTCGGCCACATCGAAGGTGGTGCGCTTGAGGTCGGCATCGGTGCTCGACAGCACCTGGTTGGACGGCCCGATGGAACCGGCGACAAATAGCGGCCGGCCGTCGTAGCCGTCTTCTTTCATGTATCGATCGATTGCCTTTCGGGCGATTCTCGCGCCCTCGATGTTGAGGTGCCGGGCGAGGGTCTTGAGATCCGCGCTGTTAAGGTCGAGCTCTTGCGGCACCGCCTGCATATCGGCGGTATCGATGGCAGCAAAGTTGAACTCCACGAGCCTGAGCGGGCTCGCACCGAAGGTGTTGGTTTCGATGAGGTTCGCGCCGGCTCGCAGGTACTTGAGGTGGATCGTCTCGAGGTCGCCGGGGCGCGAGAAGATCAACAGGTCGGTCAGCATCTTGAACTCGGCGCCGCCGAAAGCCGCGTCGCAGAGGTCCAGGTCCTGCACCATGGTGCCCATGGCGCCATCCAGGATCAGAATGTGTTTTTCCAGCGCGTCTTTAAAGTTCATACTTTTTATATCTATAATCCGATGCGTTATTTGAAATTCACGTTTTGAATAGGAGTAAGCCCTATGGGCATTGGAAATCTCTGTTTATTAAATCTATAATCCAGCGCCTTGTTGAAATTCACTTTTTACATGGCCTATGCCGGTGGGCATCAACAAATCCTGCCTTTCCTATCGCCTCCAGGGCTTCTTACTTATCGCCACCATCCAAATTATATGCGCCGCTCCCGCGCCACACGATGTTTCTGTATTGCGGCGCTTGATTGATAGGTGAAAATTTTCGCGGGAGTGCCGGCGAACGCGTGGAACCTAAGGGGCCCCTCGTCGACACCGGCTTCAGGCGTGGATGAAGGCGAGGCCCGACAGAACATTATACATAAAAATTCCCCGGGACGGGGAAGGAGTGATCAATCGAGCTTCATGCCGGAGGCCGCATCGGGAAACGTCAGGGTGACGGTGGTGCCCTTGCCCTTGATGCCGCGCACGTTCATCGTGCCGCCGTGGTGCTTGACGATGCGCGCGCAGATGGCGAGCCCCATGCCGCCTGTGTCCGCCGCTTCGTCGCCTCCGCCTGGGGCCTCGCCGTCGATGCCGATGCCGTTGTCGGCCACCAGGATTTCGACGAAACCCTCCTGTCCCGGCCGCGCATGGATGGACACCGCTGGCGCGATGTTCTCCTTGTGGTATTTGAGGGCGTTGGCGATCAGGTGCTTGAACAGCTGGTGCATCTCGGCCCGGTCCGCCTTTAGCGTCGGCATCGCGCCGATGCGCACCACCCCTTCCTGGCGGGCGATGTAGGGCTGCATCAGCGAGACCACCTCATCGACCACCTCACCCAGCGGCACCGGTTTCAAGGGCCGGCCGGCCGCGCCCACCTGCTGGTACACCGACCAGTCGTCCATCGAGGCCTGCATGTGGCCCGCGGCGCGGTTCAGCCGCTCGAGGTAATCGCGGCCACGGTCATCGAGACGGTCGCTGTATTTTTCCCTGAGGCGGCGGCCAAAGGCGACGATCTTTCTAAGCCCGTCGAGAAACCCTTCCGTCACCTCGCCGGGCAGGCCCTGGGGC
>QJWD01000151.1 GCA_003235465.1 Nitrospirota bacterium
CCTACGCCCTGGGCGCCGGGGTGACCCTGGTGCGCAAACCCGATAAGCTGCCGCACAAGACCTACAAGCAAACCTACGCCCTCGAATACGGCACAGATGCCCTTGAAATTCACCAGGACGCGCTGAAACCGGATCAGAAAATCCTCGTCATCGACGACGTTCTGGCCACCGGCGGCACCCTGGCCGCCACCGCGTTGCTCATCAGCAGCTACTTCCCCAAGGTGGAGATCGTCGAGGCGGCGTTTTTAATGGAACTTGGGTTTTTGAACGGACGGCAAAAGCTGGAAGGATTGCCGGTGTTCTCGCTGATCCAATACTGAAGGGGTTCAAGCGAGCAGCCGCAGCGGAATCTCATCCTTGAGGGCTTCGAGCAGGCGGCGGGTGTCGTCCAGGTAATCGGGGGCGACCATAAGCTCGATGAGGCCGCGCTTGTTGTCGAGCGTGCGCACCACCGCGAGGTTGTCGTACCCCTCGAACAGGCTCACAAGGTAGGCGATTTCTTCCTTCGGAATCTCTATCCGAATCTGAACGGTGTCGTCGTGCATCAGGCGCGGGCGGCCTGCCGCTCGCCATCCGCGGCGGGGCGGCGTCCTTCGATGAGCACCATGAGTAGCGCCACCGCCGACGGCGTGACCCCGGATATCCTAGCGGCCTGCCCGAGGGTCGCCGGGCGCACCTCCTCGAGCTTCTGCACCACCTCCCGGGAAAGACCCGGAACCCCCGCGTAGACAAAATCGGGCGGGATGACCACCCCTTCCAGTTTTTTCTGCCGCGCCACCATCTGGTTCTGCCGGGCGATGAAACCGTCGTACTTGACCTGAATTTCCACCTGCTCCGCCACGAGCTCCTGCACCGCGCAATCGCCATCGAAAGCCTGCGCCAGCCGATCGTAGGTCACCTCGGGCCGCTTGAGAAGGCCTTCGAGCGTGGTGGGCGATCTCAGTTCCCTGATGCCCATGGTGGACAATCGTTCAAGATCGCCCGGCGAGGGCAGCACCCTTGTTGCCTTGAGCCGCCCGATTTCCCGCTCCACCGAGCGGTATTTCTCAACGCAGCGCGCGTGAGCCTCATCGGAGACCAGGCCGAGCGCGTGGCCGCGCACCATCAACCGCTGGTCCGCGTTGTCTTCCCTGAGAATCAGGCGGTACTCGGCGCGGGAAGTGAACATGCGGTAGGGCTCCTCCGTACCCTTGGTCACCAGGTCGTCGATCAGCACACCGATGTAACCCTCCATACGCGTGAGCACCAGCGGCGGCCGCTTCTGCACCTTGAGCGCCGCGTTGATCCCGGACATCAGGCCTTGCCCCGCAGCCTCCTCGTAACCCGAAGTCCCGTTGATCTGCCCGGCGTGAAACAGCCCGGCCACGAGCTTGGTCTCAAGCGTCGGGTGAAGCTGAGTGGGGGGAACGAAGTCGTACTCCACCGCGTAACCGGGTTGCACGATCCTCGCCTCCTCCAGGCCCGGAATGCTCCGCACCACCTGCCGCTGCACCTCCTCGGCGAGGCTGGTAGAGATGCCGTTGGGATAGATCCAGTCGGTACTCAGCCCTTCGGGTTCGAGGAAAATATTGTGCGACACCTTGTCGGGAAACTTGACCACCTTGTCCTCGATGGACGGGCAGTAGCGCGGACCGATGCCCTCGATCACGCCGCTGTAAAGCGGCGAGAGGTGCAGATTGTCCTGAATCACCCGCCGGGTCTGTTCGGTGGTGGCGGTCAGATGACAGGGCACCTGCGGCCGGTCGATGCGTTCGGTGGCAAATGAAAACGGCTTGGGCAGGGCGTCACCGGCCTGCACTTGGCAGCGGGAAAAATCGATAGACCCGGCGAGGAGCCTTGGCGGGGTGCCGGTCTTCAGCCGGCCGACCCGGAACCCTGCCGCCAGAAAGGAACGCGACAAACGCGTGGAGGGTTTTTCATCCGCCCGGCCCGCCGGCCGATGCGTCAACCCCACGTGCACGACGCCGTTCAAAAACGTGCCGGTGGTGATGACCACCGCGCCCGCCTTTAACTCCCTCCCGCCGGCGGTGACGACGCCGCGAATGCACCGGTCTTCGATGACCAGTTCATCCGCTTCCTCCTGCAACAGATCAAGGCCGGGCTGGCTTTCGAGAACCCGGCGCATTTCCTGTTTGTAGAGGTGCTTGTCGGCCTGGGCGCGGCTGCCGCGCACAGCGGGACCTTTCGACGCGTTGAGCACACGGAACTGGATGCCGGTGCGGTCGATGCATTTCGCCATCTCGCCGCCAAGGGCGTCGATCTCGCGCACGATATGCCCCTTGCCCACACCGCCAATCGCCGGGTTGCACGGCATGAGGGCGACCTTGTCGAGATCGAGAGTGACGAGCGCCGTTCGGCAGCCCATGCGCGCGGCGGCAAGCGCCGCCTCGCAACCCGCGTGGCCGCCGCCGATGACGATGACATCGTAGGAAATCATGGCTTAAGGAGCCTCCGGTAAATCACCTGAAAGTTTTATGATACAACAACCCCGCAAAGGTAAAACAGGCAAAACGCGTAAAAAGAGGCCGCGGGCCCGCGCGGCCTGCCC
>QJWD01000053.1 GCA_003235465.1 Nitrospirota bacterium
CGGTGACGGCGAATTCCACACTGAGGCCGGAGCGGAGAAACGCCAGGGTGATGAGCAGCCCGATGATGAGTTCGATGGCCGGATACATCGGCGATATCTTCACTCCGCAGGAGCGGCACTTACCGCCGAGCAGGAGGTAGCTGATCACCGGGATATTGTCGTAGGCGCGAACGGGGCTGTTGCAGGCGGTGCAGTGCGAGGCGGGAAACACCACCGATTCCCGCTTGGGCATGCGGTAAATGCAGACGTTGGAAAAGCTTCCGACCAGCAGGCCGAAGACGGCGACGAAACCGGTCATGATGGAGAAGGGGACAACGCTTAGAAATTCCATGGCGATTCAGTCGGCATCGGGTGGCGGAGAAAACGCCTCGGGGTCGGATTCGCGGGAGAGCGGCGCGCCGCCCCCATGCGGAGCCAGTTCGCGCACCACCTTGAACACGGTGCCGGTCGCGAAGCCCCGCCGTTGGAGGTAATGGGCTAGGCGGCGGCGTTGGGTGCCGCCGTCCACCCCGCCCAGGGTCGACATTTTTTTTTGCCCCGCCCTCAGGGCGAGGTCCCACTCGTCGATTTCGGTGGCCAGGGTGTCGAGCGCCCTTTCCACCGTGTCGTTCTTCAGGCCCCGCGCCTTCATCTCCATCGCCAGGCGGCGGCGGCCGATATTTTTTTCTTCCATGCGGAAGCGGCCCCAGTTGAGCGCGAAGCGTTCGTCGTTGATGTAGCCCAGGCGCTTGAGCTCGTCCAGCGTGGAGGCGATGGCGGAGACCTCGAAGTCCTTCTTCGCCAGATGATCGGCCACTTCCTTTTCGGTCCGGTCGCGGTAGGACAGGTAGCGAAGCGCCACCGGGCCGGGCTTTTTTCCCTTCACCGCGAAGCCTTTGCCCTCAGGCCGAAGCCGGCTTGGCCGCCTTCTTGCCGCGGGTGCTGCCGTTTTCCTCTGGCGCGTCCGCCTCCGCCGCATCGCTGGACAGGGGCAGGCCGAGGGCCTCCCTCACGCGGCGGTCGATTTCGGCGGTGATGTCGGGGTTTTCGGTGAGAAAGGTCCGGGCGTTTTCACGGCCCTGGCCGATGCGCTGGTCGCCGTAGGAAAACCAGGTACCGCTTTTGCTGACGATGTCCTGCGCCACCGCCAAATCGAGCAGGTCGCCGATCTTGGAGATGCCTTCACCGTAGCGAATGTCGAACTCGCAATCGCGAAAGGGCGGAGCCACCTTGTTCTTCACAACCTTCACGCGGGTGCGGTTGCCGATGACCTTGTCGCCATCCTTGAGGGCGGCGATGCGGCGGATGTCGAGGCGCACCGAAGCGTAAAACTTCAGCGCGTTGCCGCCGGTGGTGGTCTCGGGGTTGCCGAACATGACGCCGATCTTCATGCGGATCTGGTTGATGAAGATGAGGCAGGTGCGGGATTTGTTGATCACCCCCGCGAGCTTGCGCATCGCCTGGGACATCAGCCGCGCCTGCAGGCCCATGTGGGAGTCGCCCATGTCGCCGTCGAGCTCGGCCTTGGGAACGAGCGCCGCCACCGAGTCGATGACGATGACGTCGACCGCCCCGCTTCGTACCAGCACCTCGGCGATTTCGAGGGTCTGCTCGCCGGTGTCGGGCTGCGAGAGCAGCAGGTCGTCGAGGTTGACGCCCAGCGCCTGCGCGTACTTCGGGTCGAGCGCGTGCTCGGCGTCGATGAACGCCGCCACGCCGCCGGCCTTCTGCGCCTCGGCGATGATGTGCAGGGTGAGGCTGGTTTTACCGGAGGATTCCGGGCCGTAAATCTCGATGATGCGACCGCGCGGCACGCCGCCCACGCCCAGGGCATGGTCGAGGGAAATGGAGCCGGTGGAAATAACGGAGATGCCTTTCTGGCCCTCCGCCTGGCCCAGCTTCATGATGGAACCCTTGCCAAACTGTTTTTCGATCTGCGAAAACGCCAGTTCGAGGGCTTTGTCCCTGTCGTCGGCTGCCATATTGCGATTCCTCCTGATGGTGCGGCCGGTATCGCCGGCCGGATGAGTGGGTGGGTTTATCTGTTCGCCAGGGTGAAGCGCGCCTCGGTCGTGTAGCGCGCGCCCCGGCTTGAAAGCTGGCTTTCTATCAGGGCGATTTCCGTCACTTTAAAGGGTGGCGCCTCGACCCGGTTCAGGGATTCGGCCCGTTCCTTGAGAGAGCCCTTGCCCCGGGGCGATTTGAGCCGCGCCAGGGTGAGATGCGGGACATTGGGCCGGTCGTCGCGCTCGAAACCCAGGCCGGCGGCCTCGTCTTCCACCCGCCGCGTGAGGGCGGGCAAAGCGTTCTCCGGGTCGTCCAGGCCGACCCATAAGACGCGCGGGTTTCGCCAGTGCGGGAAAACCCCGATATCGCCCAGCGACAGCGAAAAGCGGGGAAGGGCCGCCAGGGAATGCTGCATTCGCGCGATGATCTCGGGAACCCGCCCGGGGTGAGTTTCACCTAAAAATTTGATCGTCAGGTGAATGTTGCCCGGCGGCACCCAGGCGGCGAAGAGGCCCAGGCCTCGAAACGCGTTCTGGACCCCGGCCAGCGCCTCCCGGACTGC
>QJWD01000374.1 GCA_003235465.1 Nitrospirota bacterium
ATGTTCTGCTCGCGGGCGTAGCGGATGAAATCCCACACGATGAGAAAATACCCCGGGTAGCCCATGCCGCGGATGATATCGAGCTCCTCGGCGAGGCGCTTTCTGTAGACCTCGGGGTCGAAGCCGGGGCTGGTTTTGGACAGCACGCGCAGGCGGTCCTCCAGCCCTTCGCCGGCCTGTTTCGCCAGGTAGGATTCCAGCGTCTCGCCTTCCGGCACCGGGTAATCGGGGAAGTTGAGCTTGCCGAAGTCGAAATCGACCTTGCAGCGCTCGGCGATTCTGAGCGTGTTCTCGATCGCTTCCGGCACCTCGGCGAACAGCGCGATCATCTCCTCGGCGGATTTGAAATAATACTCCTGGCCTGGGTATTTCATGCGCCGCTCGTCGCTCATCGTCTTGCCGGTTTGCAGGCAAAGCAGGGTCTCGTGGGCGTGCGCGTCCTCGCGGTTGAGGTAATGGCAATTGTTCGTCGCCACGACGGGGATGGAAAGCTTCTCGCCAAGCTTGATCAACTCGCGGTTGATTTTCTGCTGGTGCTCCTGCTTGTGGTCCTGAAGCTCCAGGAAGAAATTGCCCTCGCCCATGATCTCCTGGTACTGCTGGGCGATCTTCGTGGCGCGCGGAATGTTTTCGCGGTTCAGGTTCCAGGCCACCTCGCCGCGGCCGCAGGAACTGAGCGCGATGAGGCCTTCGGCGTGCAGGGCAAGCAGTTCCTTGTCGATGCGCGGCTTGTAATAAAACCCTTCCAGGTAGCCCGCCGTCACCAGCTTGAGCAGGTTGCGAAACCCGCGCTCGTTTTCCGAAAGCAGGATCAGGTGGTGCGACGCGTCGCGCAGCTGGTGGTTGGTGGTTTTCTCGTTGCGGCTTTCCGGGGCGACGTACACCTCGCAGCCGAAGATGGGCTTCAGCCCGTGCTTCTTCGCGCCGTTGTAGAACTCCACCGCGCCGAACAGGTTGCCGTGGTCGGTCATGGCGACGGCGGGCATCTTGAACTCCGCCGCGCGGCGAAACAGATCCTCGGGCCGGATCGACGAATCCAGCAGGCTGTAATAGGTGTGCAGGTGCAGGTGTACGAAGCCGGTCGGCGGCATGGGCTTTAGGGGACCCGAATCGGGTCAGCGCAAAAGTGTTTCAGGGTCGGCATAGTCCATCTTGAGGGCCTCGGCCACCGCCGGGTGAGTGACGTGGCCCTTGAAAACGTTCAACCCGCGACGGAGGGCGGGGCTTTCCTTGAGCGCCCTCAGGCCCCCCTTGTCCGCCAGTTCCTTGGCGAAGGGAAACGTCGCGTTGGTGAGGGCGAAGGTGGAGGTTCTCGAAACCGCACCGGGCATGTTGGCGACGCAGTAGTGCACCACCCCGTCGACGACGAACGTCGGCTCGCTGTGCGTGGTGGGGCGCGACGTCTCGGCGATGCCGCCCTGGTCGATGCCGACGTCGACGATCACCGAACCGGGCTTCATCAGCCCGAGCATATCGCGGGTGATGAGCTTCGGCGCCCTGGCGCCGGGAATCAGCACCGCGCCGATGACGAGGTCGGCGCTTTTCAGCGCGTCCTGCATGTTGATGCGGTTCGACATCAGCGTTCTCAGGCGCGCGCCGTGGATGTCATCCAGGTAGCGCAGGCGCTGCAGGTTGACATCCAGCAGCGTCACCGTGGCGCCGTTGCCGATGGCCATCTTGGCGGCGTTCGCGCCCACCACCCCGCCGCCGATGATGACGACGTGGCCAGGGTCCACCCCCGGCACGCCGCCGAGCAGGATGCCGCGGCCGCCGTTCTCGCGCTCCAGGCACTTGGCGCCCTCGTGGATCGACATGCGCCCCGCCACCTCGCTCATCGGGATGAGAAGCGGCAGCGACCCGTCGGCGCTTTGCACCGTCTCGTAGGCGATGCCGATGACCTTGCGGCGAAGCAGGGCTTCGGTGAGCTCGCCGGCGGGAGCCAGGTGCAGGTAGGTGTAGAGGATCTGCCCCTCGCTGAGTAAATCGTACTCCTCTTCGAGGGGTTCCTTGACCTTGATGATCATCTCGGCCTTGGCGAACACCTCGTCGCGCGAGACGATGCGCGCCCCCTGCTCTTGGTACGCGGTGTTTTCGAGGCCGCTGCCGAGCCCCGCGTCCTCCTCGAACAGCACGGTGTGCCCGGCCTCCACCAGGTGGTGCGCTCCCGCCGGGGTGAGGGACACCCGTCCCTCATCCTTTTTGATCTCCTTTGGAACGCCGATGATCATCTCGCTCTCCTGACCTCGCTCGAAGGTTCCGGACATCGCGCCGGTTCCCTGTTATACCGAATTTGCCCCGGCTTTTCACCCCCAATAATTTTTGCCGAATTGCCCCCGGCGGATTTGATCTTTTGCTTAAAATCCTTTAAATTAAGGCATCGTAAAGGACTCAAAAAATTGAATTTCCTGCCTCCCGGGAGGGGCTTGTGGAAAAGCTTGTGAAACCCAAATTCGAAGAGCTGTTGCAAAAGCGCCTGAGCCAGAACGGCAAATGCCTGGATCTCGACGAGCAGAACATCGGCCTGGAGGAGATCAAAGCCCTCGCC
>QJWD01000427.1 GCA_003235465.1 Nitrospirota bacterium
TTTCCGCCGCCGCTCGTGCCTCGCCCGGATGGGCCAGGAACGCCATAAATGCCGACAAACCATAGATAATTAAAGCCCTTATTTTGCTTGACAAATCGGGGTAACGGCTTGTAATATCAGGCTTCATTTTTGCCCCCCGTGCGCTTTTTTTTGCGCCGCGGGTATTAGTTAAGTGATTGATTTAATTGGTTTTATTTTTCCATTCCCGGGCATGGCCCGGGCCGCCTTGCCGGCGCGGTTTCATGGCCGGGGGCAAGCGGCGGTTCCGGTCGTCGGGGGCGTGCACAAGGCAATGCTTTCCAGGCGCCGAGAGGGCCCCGCATACAGGTGATTATATCTCATTTTATGTCGATGGTGCGGAAAACGCGCCAGCCTTGCCAGCCGCTTGGATGGCTGTTTGTTTGAGGGGCATCGGCTAAGCGATCTGCCACAGTCATCAGAGTTGTAATTCGGAGGAATCATGGCCACGAGTGATAAAGACAACGAAAACGAATCCACCAGCCCCGAAGACAGGCTGGAAGAAATAAAGCGCGAGGAAAAAGAGGACGCCAGTTCCTATTACGCGCAGGGGCAGGCTGAAAAACACGACGCCTCAAAGGATTTCGAAAAGCCCGTGCCTCCGGTGGACAAGGAAGACGAAGAGCTGAACCTAGTCAAGGCGCTCGCGTTTCTCGGGTTCGGCCTGGGCATGCTGGCGATTATCTTCATCGCGTTTTTCGTCCGCGATCTGGACAAGCGCGTGGGTGGTGTCGACAGCGCCGTCAGCAAGCTCGAGGAGGCCATCGGCCCGCTTCGCGCCGAACTCAAGGGCGAGATGGACGAGGGTTTCAAAAAAGTCAATGAAGACCTGGCCGGCCTCCAGGCCAAGGTGGGCGAATCCGAGCGCAGCATGGCGGTGATGGAACTCAAGCGCGCCCTGGTGACGCTGAAAGGCATCAACACCGGTTCGGCGAAACCGGGGGTCAAGGAACGCACCGACCAGGTGGTCGCGAGCATAAACACGCTGCTCGCCGAATTGGGCGAGCCGATGGGCGCCCCCTCCCAGACGCTGACGGTCAAGGAAGCGGCGGAGGAGCCCGCGCAAGAGCCCGCTGAGGAGTTGCCCACCGTGGAAGAACTGCTGGGTGGTGGCGCGGCACCGGCTGAAGAGGCGGCCCCGGCCGCGGAAGAAGCCGCACCCGCCGAGGAAGCCGCGCCCGCAGCAGAAGCGCCCGCAGAGGAAGTGGCTCCGGCCCCGGCCGAAGAAGCGGCTCCGGCCGCGGAAGAAGCCGCCTCCGACGGTGGTGAAGAGGATGATGGAGGGGACGGAGAGGAAGACGAGGAGGACGAGTGAACATGGGCCCTTGCCCGTTGAATTCGGGCGGCCCCGTTTAACCAGGCATCTGGCGCCCCGCGGGTTCGCCGTCTTAAGGCATGCAAGCCATCAAAGTCATCGTCACCATTGTTTTTCTGATCATCGTCGCCGCGTTCGCCGTCAAGAACATGAGCCCGGTCGACCTGTTTTACTACGACCTCTCGCTCAACATCCACACCCTGCAACTGCCGCTCATGATCGTCATCCTCGTCCCGTTCGGGATGGGGTTCATTCTGGCTTACCTACTAGGCTGGATCGACCGCATCAAACTCAAGACCCGCATTCACCGCCAGAACCGCCGCATCCACGCGCTCGAAGAGCAGGTCGATGAACTGACGCCAAAACCCGAGCGCGAAATCCCCATTCCCCTCGAAGATTGATTTTTTCATACCTCTGGTATCTCACCCTGGCAAGCCCGCTTTCCAAGGATAAGCGCTTTCGTATTGGCGGGGAGATGGAAATGCTCCTGTACCTCACCCGAGTCAACCCGTCTCTTTGTTGCCGGACAATCAGGCGCGCGTCGTTGCCAGGGGTTCCTGCTGCGTGAGGCAGTGGATGGAACCGAGGCCCCAGATCAGGACCTCCGATGGAATGGGTACCACCGTGCGGCCGGGAAAGGCCTCGGAGAGGCGCTTCTCGGCAACGCGGTCGCCTTGCCGGCCGTAAACCGGCAGGAGCACGACGCGGTTGCCGATGTAGAAATTGAGGTAGCTCGCCGGAAGGGGTTCCTCCGGCGGCCCGACGGGGCCGGGCACCGGCATGGCGATCACCTCGAGCCCCAGCTCCTCGCTCACTCCCTTAAGTTGACCGAAATTATCGGCAAGAAAGGCCGGGCCGTTTTCGTCGTAAGCGACAAGCACCTTGCCTCCCGGCGCGAAGCGCGCCAGGTTATCGATGTGGCCGTCGGTGTCGTCGCCCTCGATGCCGCCCTCGAGCCAGATCACCCGCTTCACCGCCAGGTAATTCATCAAGTAGCCCTCCATCGCCTGGCGGGTGGGCCCGCCGTTGCGGTTTGGGTTCAGCAGGCAGGTGGTGGTGGTCAGGCACAGGCCCTGGCCATCCACTTCGATGGCGCCGCCTTCCAGCACGATGCCCGGCCTAAACACGCGAACGCTGAGCAGCCCGGCGAGGGTTTCGCCCACGCGGTCGTCCCTGTCGTTAGGGTACTTGCCGCCCCACGAATCGAAAC
>QJWD01000173.1 GCA_003235465.1 Nitrospirota bacterium
AGAGCCAGCACAACAAGGACTACATGGGAACCGAGGTGGCGCACTCCGATGCCTACCCCGCCGGGTTTTGCTTCCTGTGCTGGACGGGCGACGTGCGCAATAAAACCCAGGTGGCGCGTTTCGGGTTTCGCAAGGGCGTCATCATGTACGACGACATCTACCGCACCTCGCGCGGAGCCGCCAGGCTGGTGCGCAGCATGGAAAAGGACGAGGCCTGAGGGGAGCCGGGGCGGAAGAGGAACATCATGGAGCAGACGAAACGATTCAAGGACAACGGCGACGGCACCGTGACCGACCACGAAAGCGGCCTGATGTGGAAGCAGACGGATTCCTACCAGGATACGAGCAAATGGCTCAACTGGTTCGAGGCGCAAGAGTACATCCGCAACCTCAACCTCAAGGCCTACGGCGGGTTCACCAACTGGCGCATGCCGACCCTGGAGGAGGCCGAGGGCCTGCACAACGAGGACGAATTCATCCGCGATGCGGACAGGCTGGAAATTTACATCCCGTCGGCGTTTTCTCCGGGCGGCGGCAACACCACCTGGACCTCCGACCAGCGGCCGCACAACACCGCGGTGGTGTTTTATTACCGTTACGGTTTCCCCAACCTCGCCAACAAGGAGGGCATCACCAAGGATGCCATCCGCGCCGTGCGCAACGTGAGCGGGGAAACCCCCTTGCCGCCCAGGGACCAGAGCGGCATGACATCGGGAAGGTACACGAGCTGATCGTTGGATCAACGTCGATTGTATAGGTGAAAGGAGGCGTCCCATCGAATCGTATTGGGAAATAAACAGGCAGGAAAGCGAAGCCTCGGTCATGACCTACCGCTTCGAGGAAGAGGACTTCCAGCACACGTACGTGCTGGAGGACTACTATTGCACCAATCCTTTTTGCGATTGCAACCACGTGACGCTCTCGTTCACGGATCAGGATAATCCGGAGAACCGCATCACGTTCCTCATGAATTTCAACAAAACCTCGAGCACGCTGCCCAACCAGCCGAAGTGGACGAAGGTGCAATCGGAAATCGTCAAAGGGTTCGTGAAGGACTTTCCGGACGAGCTCTTGGTGCTGTTCAAGCAGCGATACATGGAAGCCAAGGCGCACGGGGAGAAGAACCCCATGTCGTACCTAGTGTTCGAGCCGGGGCGCTACGTCAATTACATCGAGATGTTTCCGCGCAACCAGGAAATGCTCGACTTTTCCTACGGCGACGACAAGTATTTCGCCGAGGATGCCTACGACATCGACCCGAGGAACGACAACAAGGACATCAAGATGATGGTCTACAAGCTGGAGCTGGACAACCAGAAGCAGGCCCCCGTTTTCTCCTACACGTACTATTTCGACGAAAGCGCACGGGAGAAGGAGGACGCCAAACTCCAGCCGACCGAGAACGATATGGTGATGGCGCTCAACGAGGTCATCCCCGATCTGTACGGCATCCTCAAGGAACGGTACCGCAAGGCAAAGCTGATCGGCGAGGAGCTCATCAAGGCCGCGCCCAGCAAGGTGTGGGAAGGCCAGAAGGTGCGCCCGAACGACCCCTGCCCCTGCGGCTCCGGCAAGAAGTTCAAGAAGTGCTGCCAGGCAAAACCGAACTGAGCTCGCCCCTCCGCTCGGGAGGGGGCCGGCGGGTTCGACCGATGAATCAACCCTGATATCCGGGATAACCGATCATGTCTACCGACAAGAAGGATAAGAAGGTCAAAAAAGTGCAGGCCCGGCACATCTTGGTTGGGAGCAAGGAAAAGGCCGAGGAACTGAAAAAGCGCATCGACGCCGGCGAGGATTTTTCCACACTGGCTGAGGAGAACAGCGAATGCCCGTCTAAAAAACGCGGCGGGGATCTGGGCTGGTTCGGCAAGGGGGCCATGGTGCGGCCCTTCGAGGTCGCCGCGTTCACCGCCGAGGAGGGCGAGGTGGTCGGCCCGGTGAAAACCGAGTTCGGCTGGCACCTGATTTACGTCTACGAAATCCAGACCGACATCAACCCCGACGCCGGCCCGCCCACCGGCGACGAGGACGCCGACGAGGAAACCCTGAAAACGGTGGCGGAGAACTACGCGCACGAGTTCATGATGCTGGGCTACACGAGCAAGAAGGTGCTCAGCCTGTTCACCAGCCCGCATTTCAAATCGGCCAACGCTGTGTACAACATCCTCGGGCCGGATGCCATCAACGACATCATCGCGCGCGTGTTCGGCCAGAACCCCACGGACGCCAAAGACTAGCCACCCTCAAGACAGGCCCCCCCGACAACCCGCCGCCCGGCCTACAGCGTGACGCTGTAGACGTTAAGGATGTTCGCTGTCTCTTTCAGGTCCTTCACCGTCTTGGCCGGTGGGGGGGTATCGATGTTGAGGATCGCCATCGCCTGCCCCTTCTCCTTCAGGCGGCCCAGGTGAAAGCCCGCGATATTGATGTCGTTTTTCCCCAGCGTGTTGCCCAGGTTGCCGATGACGCCGGGCACGTCGAGGTTGTTGAGCACCAGCATGTGCTTGGAGAGCACCGCCTCGAAGTGAAACTC
>QJWD01000014.1 GCA_003235465.1 Nitrospirota bacterium
GCCGCGCCAGAGGCGGACCCCATATCGAACGATCCGGCGGGAATGAAGACCATTTCCGAGAGGCGCTCAAGCTCCATCTCCTCCTTTTCAAGTTTCAGCCGCATCTGCTCCAGCGCGTCCCGGGCACCGGGCTCTTTCCCGCCGGTCTCCTGCGCCCCAGCGCCCGCCGCTGCCAGCAGGACCGACAGCAACGCGCCTCCCCAAAACCGGCCGCTTCGTTTTGCAAGCATGACCACCTCCCGGTAAAGACCGTTATCGCCGGTGAAAAAATTCGATCAAATGTGCAATCGCCGCGAGTCCCATCGCCTCCACCGCTTCCCGCGCGTTGCCGCCGATGTGCGGCGTTCCTATCAGGTTGGGCAGGGCGAGAAGTTCGGCGTCGCCCGGCGGCTCCTCGGCGAACACATCGAGAGCGGCCCCGGCAAGGCTCCCCTTCAGGAGCGCGGCTTTGAGCGCCGCCTCGTCCACCACCGCGCCGCGGCTGGTGTTGATGAGAAACGCCGCGGGCTTCATGTGTGACAGAGCCGCCGCGTCAATGAAACCTTCCGTCAGCGGCGTCCGCGGCACGTGCAACGTGACGATGCCCGCCTCTTCGAGGAGCGTGGCGAAAGCCGTCGTCCGCGCACCGTATTCCCGTGCCAGCGCGCTCTTATCCACGATATCGTTGATCAGGACCTGGCAACCGAACGGCGCAAGCAAGCGCAGCACCTCGGAACCCACGTGGCCGCAGCCCACGATGCCCACGGTTTTTCCCGACAGCTCGCGGCCGCCGTCCTTTTGCCAAAGCCCCTGCCGGAGCGCAAAACCGCCGCTGAACACATTATGACAAAGGCCGAGCATGAAGCACAACGTCAACTCCGCCACCGACCGGCGGTTGACCCCCGGCGTCCAGCCAAGAGCCACGCCCCGGCGGCGCAAGGCGTCCTCGTCGATATTGTCGAGCCCCACCCCGTATTTGGAGATGACCTTGAGTTCAGGCAGGGCGCGAAGCACCGCATCGCCGATGCGGTCGCGGCCGATCAGCGCCGCGTCGGCCCCCTGGAGAAATTCGATGAGTTCGGGCTCCTGAAGGTAGCGGTCGCTGGTGTTGAAGCGGGCGGCGGGGAAAACCGCCGAAAGCTCCCGGCGCAGGCTTTCCGCATTACAGAACGCCGGCGGCGTGACAGCGACAACGGGAGACATGCCGCCTCACCCTAGGATCTCGTGCACGAGGGACGCCCCGGCAAGGTAGGTGCCGACCATCGACCCAAAGCTCGACAGGGTGAACGCCAGAAGAACCCGGAGCACGCCGTTTCGCCACCACATTTTCATCGAACTTATGTCCTCGCGCAGGGTCTCGAAATCGCGCACGCGGGGCTTGCGCAGATAGGATTCGACCAGCCCCACCACCATGCCCGCGCCGATGGTGGGGTTAAGCGAGGTGATCGGCGCCGCGAAAAACGCCGTCACCACCGACAGCGGGTGCGCCATTGCCATCGCCGCGCCGAGGGCGCTTAAACCGCCATTGATCACCACCCAGAGGACCACCAGCTTGGTGCCAAGTTCGGGGGAACGCATGAACCCCACGGCAAACAGGCTGAGCACCACCACGCAGATGGTCCACCCGATATAGTAACCGCTGCGCCCGGGCGGGGGTTTGACATCGAGATCCCTGAGCCGCTCGGCGGTGGGCGGCCGGTCGAACGCCGGCAGCATGCCGACGAGATGCCCGGCGCCGACCAAGGCGAGAATCTTCTTCGGCCCGCCAGGGGTTTGCGCGAGTTCGATGAGCTTTCCGGTCATGTATTCATCGCGCTCGTCGATGAGCACTTCCTTGAACTGAGGCAGGCTCTCGCCGAACTCTTCCACCACCGAGTGCAGGAGGTCGCCCCGCTTGAGGTCCTCGATCTGCTGTTCGCTGACCTCCTCGCCGACGAAAATGCCCACTACCATGCCGGCAAAGATCTTGAGTTTTTGCCAAAAGGACACACGGGTGATGACCCGGTGCAGGGTGGTGCTGATGTCACGGTCGATGACCTGAAGGTCGAGCCCGCGTTCTTTCGCCAGCGCCACGGCGCGGATCATTTCCTGCCCGGCCTGCACGCCGATCTTTTCCGCCAGGCGCTTCTGGTAGGCGGACAGAGTGAGATTGATGAGCAGGAGCGTCGCCTTCTTCTGGCGGAAGATCTGATAGATGTCGAGGCTCTTCCACCACGACTGCTTCAGCAGGTTTTCCAGGCGCGGCGGACAAAGTTCGACAGCGACGCAATCGTAATCGCCGCTTTGAATCCTCTCTTCCACCAGTTCGACGCTCTGTTTTGAAACGTGGGCTGTGCCGATCAAAGTGAGGGTGGCGTCTCCCACCTGAACGGTCTTGATGACATCGTCCTGAGTTTCCACATCCATCCTGCGGCTAGGGTTCAAGGGATCGACGGCGCATTCCGCCCCCGCCCCGCCCCCGGAGGCCAAGCAAACAGCAGCGGAATGAACAGTGAAGTCGAAAACGACGGGTCTTGATCGATCGACGGGCTCAAGTCTATTAATTTAACACAAAAT
>QJWD01000164.1 GCA_003235465.1 Nitrospirota bacterium
TATCCAGAGAAATCGAATGCTTGCTGTGCCAGGAAAGCTACCAGCCGGTGACCGAGGTGGCCGAGGACAAGCAGGGCTACAAAATATACTGCACGTCCTGTTCCGAATGGCTTCCCATCCTGAGAAACAACCCGGTGCGCATGACGCTCAGGCATGTTCTCGGTCTTAACGGCGACGCGCTGGCGCTGGCCATCGAGAGTGTGCTTGCCGGCTGCATCGCCTGCGGCTCGGCCTTCGCCCACGATGGCGGCAAGCGCTGCCCCACCTGCATCCGCAAGATCGAGCGCGAAGGCCGCGCCGAACGCAAGGAATCGGTGGATTTCCATTGCTCCTGGAAACTGCAGGAGCTCAGGAAATCCGAGGGAAAAATATTTGAATATATCTACAAGCGCATCGAATCCAAGGAAAAATCCCTGAACGACCTGATCCACGATTTCGAAGCGGGGGAGATCGACGCCGAAACCTACATGGAGGCGGTGGAATCGTTGCCGTACCGCGAAGCGCGCTTCACCGCCGCGGTGCAGACCTGGGCGATGCTCGCCGGGCCGGAGATGGCGTTCCGCGCCGCCGAGGAGCACGGGCTTGTGGAGCGCTTTGGCACGTCCATCCTCATCAGCATCGCCCAGGGCCTGGAAATGGGGACGGGGCAAGCGGTGTTGCCCACCCTGGCTCGCGAGAAGGAAAACTGGGGCGGCGATGTGCAGAAGGAGCTCGGAACCTTCATCACCAAGATCGGCGGCGGCTTTTAGTTTTTAATATCCGGAACCCGTTGGCGATGTGATGGTGATGCTGAAAACCTTCATCATCGGGGTTGGCGTCGGTTTTTGTTTTTAATATCTGGAACCTGTCGGCGATGTGATGGTGATGCTGAAAATCCTCATCGCCGGGGATGGCGGAAGTTTCCCTGTTCCGTTGCATGAATAACACGCCTGGCGGGGCCTTCACAAGGCCCCTGCCGGGCGTTGCTATTTTTCCTGGTCCTCAATTCGCATTCGCAGTTCCCGTCCGTTGGCGCGGATCTCCGGGATGTACATGGCGTGGCCAAGCACCGGCAGGGCGTGGAAGTGGCCGGGGGTTTCGGCGCGCAGCGTGTAGCGCATTTCCCAAACCCCTTCGGGCAGTTGATCGATGAACAGGGCCACCTTGCGGTCGCGCAGTTCCTGGTACACCCAGCGCGTGCGGCCGGTGTAATCGGACTGCTCGTCTGCGGGCGGGTGGGGCGGAATCAGGGTGGCTTCGCTGGCGGTGGACTTCGCGCCCTCGCCCGCGATCCTGTTTTCGACGGCGTTTCGCTTCAGTTCCTTCACGCTCATCGCCTCGCCGCTTTTAAGCGCCACCACCTCGAGACCGGCGGGTTTTAAATCCTCGAACACCAGGTATTCGTAGTGGTTCTTCGCTTCGACGGTGAGCACCACTTCCACGCGCTCGCCGCTTTTCAGCATGTCGCCGTCGCTTAGCCGCACCCGGTCGTAAACGTGGCCCTTGAGCAAGGTGGGGCGGGCGTTCAACTTGAAATACTCGCGGCGCACGAAGATTTCGTTGCCGGCGGCGGGGATCGGCTCCTCCTGGCTGAAAAATTCCACCTCGCCCGAGTAGTACAGCGCCCCCTCGCCGGATCTCCGCACCAGGCGCAGGCTGTTCTCGCCTTCTTTCAGCAGGCCGGGGTCGACGCCGAAATTTCTAAGGCCCCTGAGCGGATCGTCGATTTGCATGCGGGCGACGGAGCGCTCGTTGACGAACACCTCGAAGTCGGCGCGGGTGGAGAGTTCGCCGCTCGTTTTCAGGTAATCGTTCAGGGAAAAGAGGGCGATGGCGGTGTCGCGGGTGTTTTTCCAGTGCGCGCCGCGCCGGTTCTTGATGAGCCACAGGCTCACCGGTTCGATGAGCTCATGGCCGGGGGCGATGGCGAGAAGCGCGCGAAGGGCGAAGGCGGTGGCTTCCACGCCGCCGTCGGACCAGCGCCAGAACAGCCCGTCCTCGCCCCAGTGTGCCGTGCCGGGGTGGGCGGTTTTTGCGCCGGGCAAAAGCGCGGAAGCGCCGGGGGCCTCATCGCGGATGACGCCGTTCTCGAGGTTGGCCACCAGGGTCCGGGCCTTGTCGCGGTCGCCGAAGTGGTGCGCGGAAAGCGCGGTGAGGGCGCGGCTGTAGGCGTTCAACTCGTCCCGCCGCTGCCAGAGGTTTTCGAGCGCCTGCTGTTCGAACTTGTGTGGTGCGCGTTTATTGAGCGAAGCGTGAACGGCGAGGGCGTTAAGCATCCAGGCCTGGCGGTCTGGCGCTTCTTCCTCCTCCACCAGTTCCTCGAGCAGGTAGCGCTCGGCGCGGCTCGTTACGCCCGGGTCCACCTCGATGCCGGACTCGCTCGCGAGCGCGAGGCCCCAAAGGACGTAGGCGGACATGAAATGATCGCTCTCGCCTTCCTTCCACCAGCCCCAGCCGCCGTCGCCGTGCTGGAAATCGTACAGCCGGTTAAGCCCCTCTTTCACCATGAGGTCGAGCTTGCCGAGATCTTTCCTTCCCTTCGAGTGGGTCTTCGAAGTCTGGCCTTCATCGATGCCGCCGAAGAGGACGCCCTCCACGTCGCCGGCGTTCAGTCCGAGGTTCACCAGGGTTTTCCGGACGATCACCGCGGGCAGAAAGCGGCTTAGCGTCTGCTCGGTGCAGCCGTAGGGGAAGTCGATGAGGTAGGGCAGGGCGTCGAGCATGGTCACCGCCAGGCTCGGCGTCACGCGCACCGTCATCGTGGTGCTTTCGGGCTTGCGCTCCTTTGGCAGGGTGAAGGTCACGGTTTCGTCATCGCCGGTCATCTTTCCCGACTGGGCGATGAACTTTTCGATCCCGTGTTCGTAAACGGGAAAGATTTTTTCCATGCCATCGCTGTAGGGCTTGCCCTTCGCGGTGAGGGTGAGCCGGGCTTCTCCCGCCTGCTTCACCGTCACCGGCCAGTCCACCCGCTTCATGCCTTTAGCGGGCAGCGTCACCTTCCGGGTGCGAACCCGGGGGAGTTCCAGGCCCTGGGCGTCGAGGGTGGCGGCGACGATGAGCTCCTTTTCGCTGTTGTTGTTGAGCACCGCCGAGACGGTGAGCGTGTCGCCGACGACGAAAAAGCGCGGCGCCTGCAGGCGGGCGATGAGCGGCTTGCTCGTCCTCACGTGGGCGGTGGCGAAACCGAACCGGTTGCCGGCGGTGTTCACGCGGGCGGTGGCGCGCCACTCGGTGAGGGAGTCGGCGAACAGCACCTCCACTTCGGCGCGGCCGTCCTCGCCGGTGACAACGTCGGGCCGCCAGAGGAGGGTGCTCCTGAAATCCGACCGCACGGTGACGGCGTCGCCTGCACCGCCGCCCTCGGCGAAGGCGTCGGCGCGGTCGGCGGACATGGCCTCGCTTTCGGCGGGGGCGCTGGCGACCTGGCCCATCGACATCCTGGCGTTCAAATCGGAAAATTCGGCGCTCTTTTTAGGGCCGTAGGCGCGGACCTCGCCGCCGATGGCACGGGGCTGACCGCCGCCCTTCAGGTCGTCGACCAGGCGTCCCTCTTCGTTCCTGGCGAGGCGAAAATAGGATTTGATCTGAAAGGTGTTCCCGGTCTGGGTGGCGAGCTGGCGCTTGCCGCCGAAGAAAAATTCCCTCGGGTCGGGGGCGAGGTCCTCCTGAATGGCGTACACCGCCAGGTCGCTCACGCCAAGGCCCACCTCGGCGGGAACGGGGCGGCCCTCGTGGTCGCGGGTGGTGACGGTGAGGCGGCCCTTTTCGCCGGGCTCATAGGTTTCGCGGTCGGCGGTCATCTCCACGGTCAGGAAGTTTTTCTCGGGCGGCACCACCACCTGCTTCTGGTCCAGGTAAAGCTGCCGGTTGGATACCATCGCCGCGCCGAGGAAAACGTTCGGGACGTGCCGCTCGTCGATGGGGACCTCGAGCAGTTTGACCGACCCCTTGAGGCGCACCAGCTGGTAGCTGTACAGGTCGTCGGCTTCCACGCTGAACAGGACGTAGCCGCCGCTCACCGGCGAAGAGATCATGACGGGCGCGGTCTCGCCGCTTCTCAGCGTGTCCTTGTCGACGAGGATTTCGAGGCCGCCGTGGCGGTAGCCGAGTTCTGCCGTCTTGCCGGTGGCCACCCAGACACTGGTCTCGCTCTCGACCGGATAGGGTTCCTCGCCGCCTTGCCAGGCGATGCGGTAGTAGCCCTCCCTGTCTGGCGTGAAGCTCGTCTCGGCGTTGCCTTCGGCGTCGGTCTTAAGCGGCCGCGTGAGAATTTCGTCGTGCTGGTAGCCGCGGAACTTGAGCTGCCAGGGTTTGCCACCGGGCGCGGGAGGCGGCGGAAAGACGGCGTCCTGCCGCCGCAACTGTTCCAGCGTTTCGCCCTTGATTTCCCGGCCGTCGGGATCGATCCAGATCTCGAACCAGAAGTCACGCGTGACCCTGACCAGCCCTTCGGCTTGGACGGGCTGGTTGTTGGCGTCGAGCGCCTTAACGCTGAGCGCCACCTTGTCCTGCGGCTGGTACAGCTTGTGCGCGGGAAGAAGGTGCACGTGGTGGCTTTGCCGGGTGACGCGCACTGTGTCGCGCGCCACCACCTCGCGCCGCGAGGCGTCGGTCACCCGCGCTTCGATGATGTATTCCATGTCGCCTCCGCCTTCGGGGGTGTCGAAGGTGAGGGTGGCGCGGCCGTTCAAGTCGGTGGTGAGGGTTTCGCGCTTCACCTGCTGGCCCTGGCCGCCGAAGCCGCCGGGAGGGAACATATCGCGGTAGTACCAGGGGTAGTCCGGCTCGGGGCGCCAGATGGGCGAAAACGGCTTTTGATACACCACCGCAAGGACGGTGGCGCCAGGAACGGCGCCGCCGGAATAATAGTCGGCCTGAATGCCGACCTCGACCTCTTCGCCCAGGCGGAAGGTTTTACGGCGGCCGTTGTCCTCGGGTGTTTCGACTTGGACGCGAAACTCGGGCAGTTTGTATTCCTCCAGGCGAAACAGCGTCGCCGAACCGATATGCTCCTTTTTATTCGCGGTCCAGAAATTCACCTGGTAGGCGCCGAGGGGAAGGGTGCCGCTGAGTTCGACGCTGTCCCAGGCGCTGCCGAAGGCGTTCAACTTGATGTTCCCCTCCCGCATCTTGCTGCCCCTCAGGTCGCGGATCTCGTAGGCGAGGGTCTGGTTTGCCGGGGTGGCGTAAACGGATTGATCGTAGGTGCGGGCGACCACCTTCCACTGTGCCTTCTCTCCCGGCCGGTAGGCGGGCCGGTCGGTGGAGACATAGAGCCGCCAGGCCTCGTGGTGGACCCGGGGCTGATAGGCGTTGCCTGTCGCGAAGGCTTGGTTCATGCCCAGCCGGGCGGCGGCGTAAATCTGCCTGTGGCGCGCTTGGCCTGTGAGGGGAAAAACCGCCAGCCCGTCGTCATCGGTTTTGCCTCCGTGATCCCGCCAGCGCCATTTTCGCCCGTCGTAATAGCGTTCCCAAAGGCTCACTTGCGCGCCGGCCTCGGGCCGGCCGTCCTTCGCGTCGGCGAAGTAAAGTAGCGCCTGGGTGGGCGTGGTTTTAAGCACCAGCGTGCTGCCGGTCACCAGAACCAGCTCACGCGCCCGCTGGCCGCCGCCTGTCGCCTCCAGCACGTATGCGCCCGGCGGAAGATCGCCTGCGATGCTGACCGACTTGTTGCCGGGCCTGTGCTCGCCGGTATCGCCGGTGGCTTCTCCCCCCGAGACGGCCTTCTCGCGACCGCGAATGGCGATGCTGTTCAGCCAGGCGTTCTGGTTGTCGTCGTTCGTGAAGCGGGCGTCCTCGGTGAGGTCCACCGCGTACAGCGCCCAATCGAACCGTTCCAGGTTGCGGAAATTGAAGTGCGCCAGGACCTCGGACCCGGGCATGAAGATGTTCGAAACGCTCACCGAGAGGCTGGGCCCGGTGATGCTTTCGATGCGGCTCTTGGCCTGGTCGTAATAGCGGGTTTCGCCTTTCCGGTATTCCTTGAGCAGGCGGCGGTAGACCGCGAGCGCCTTATTGAAATCCGGCGCGCGCCGCTCCTGCCCGTTATCCAGGATGATCACTTGGCCGAAGCTCGCGAGCCACTCGGCGTAATTGAACAGAGCGTCGTCCCGCCAGTCGGTTTTTTCAGCGCCGTTGATCGCCGCCTCGAAAGCGCGGGTGACGCGGCCCGGGTTTTGCGCGCCCTGGTTTTTCAGGCTGAGCGCGAGGAGATACTGGGCGCGCGCCTGGTCGGCCTTGCCGGTGGCGATCTTGACGGTGTTTTCGACCACCTCGAGGGGCAGAAAATTGCCGTAATAGCCGTAATATTCGTGCGGCCCGCGCCAGGGCGGGCGCGTCATGTTCCACACCATGCCGAGGTAACGGTCGCGCGCGAGATCGATGTCGCTCGCGCCCGCCCACCAGTCGAGGGCTTTCTGGTAGTGCTGCCAGGCGGCGGACCAGTTTTTTGCCTGCGGGCGCATCCACCAGTAATCCGCCAGCGATTCGTGCACTTCGGCAAAGATGCGGTCTTCGTTCTCCTTCTGGAGGATGTCCCGCACCTGGATTTCAAGCGACCGCTTCGCCTCTTCGATCTCGGACGGGTCCGGGTTGTTTGACGCCGCCGCCGCGCGCCAGCGGGTGTCGGCGAGGCGGAACGCCAGCCAGCGCCCCCGCTCGCCCTCCGGCTTGCCGGCGGCGGCTTGCAGATACAGCGCGTGGGCCCGGGCGTAGGACTTTTTCGCGTACAACGCCTCGGCCTCGGCCTTCAGGGTGTCAAACGCCTTGTCGCCGGCGCTGGCGGCCTGGGCCAGAAAAAAGAGCAACAGGCCAAAACAGGCCACGAACCGCCATGGGGTTCCTCGCATGATCGAAAGCTCCTGTGGGCTCAGCGGGTGTACCGGTTCACCACCGATTGCACCGAGGCAAGGTAGGACCCGCCGAACAGGTTAAGATGATTGAGCAGGTGGTACAGGTTGAAAATGTCTTTTCTTTCCTCGTACCCGGGAAAGAGGGGGTATGCTTCATTATAAGCGTCGTAGAAGAATTGGGGAAGCCTGCCGAAGAGTTCGGTCATGGCCAGATCCGCCTCGCGCGCGCCGAAATAGACGGCGGGGTCGAAAATACAAGGCGTTTGCCCAATCGTGGCAAAATAATTGCCGGACCACAAATCGCCGTGCAGAAGCGCCGCCGCCTCGTCGAGGGGCCCGAGGTGGTCCGCCAGGCGTTCCCGCAGCCGGTCGATGGCGCGGTCCAGATCGGCGGGCAGGTGGCCGGATTCGCGCGCGAGGCGCTGCTGGAAGCCGATGCGGTGATCCCGGAAGAACGCCATCCCGTCCTGCTCCTGCTTGTTGACCTGCTTTGTCTTGCCGATGAAGTTGTCGTGGTCGAGGCCGTGAAATTCGCGGGTGGTGCGGTGCAGGGCGGCGAGGGCGCGGGCGAAGGCGGGGTAAAACGGACGGCCAGCGGGAATTTCCTCGACGTATTCCATGAGGATATACTGCGTCACGACCGCCAGGGGTTCCGGCACCTTGAAACTCAGGGAAGATGCGGCGAGCAGTTTGAGCCCCGCCGCCTCGCGGCTGAAAAATTCCGGCGGCGGGTTCGGGTGGTGCTTGAGAAACACCGATTCGCCGTTGCTGAGATGGAGGCGAAAGGCCTCGTTGATGCTGCCGCCGCCCTGGGCGATGGCGGCTTCGATACCGACGGGTTTGCCGTATACCTGTTCGAGGAGGGGGAGGACGGCTTCCATTGTCTTTCCCTAGTGTTAAAGACCGGAGCGGTCCTTGATGAATTCCAGAATGCGCGGGCAGGTGCGCTGGACGATGTCGAAGACGTGATCGAACCCGCCGTCGCCGCCGTAGTAGGGGTCCGGCACGTCGAGGTCGCCCCGGTTCGCGGGCTCGAAGTTGCGGAACAGGCGGAGCTTTTCGCTTGCCTCGCCTGAGGGGGAGAGCTGAAGAAGCGCCTGCATATTGCTCTGGTCCATGGCGAGGATGAGGTCGGTGCGGTGAAAATCGTCCTTCTGGAACTGGCGCGCCCGCGAGTCGAGGAGGATGCCGTTTTTCTTCGCCGTTTTCATCATCCTCGGGTCGGGCGATTCGCCGATATGCCAGCCGCCGACGCCGGCGGACGAGGTGAAAATGCTGTTCTCCAGGCCCTCCGCCCGCACCAGCGATTTGAACACCCCCTCGGCCAGGGGAGAGCGGCAAATGTTGCCAAGGCAGACGAAACAGACTTGAATCACGACCCGATCTCCAGGATTGATTTAGAGCGCATTTGCGTTTAATATTGGCGCACGCGTTTATCGACCATTTTAATAGACTGGTATTAACCGAAGAATCCCCAAACCGGGGACGACGCATGGCTCGAACGTTTTTGATAGGCTCAAGATACCCCGGCAACTCGGTATGAACTGAAAAATTTCCAATCCTGGGAACGCCGCTTTCATCTAACGTTTTTATAGACTCCGGGATACCCCGTTAGCCCGGTATGAACTGAAGAACCCCCGAACCCGAGGACGGAGCATTGATCGAACGTTATACGCTGCCGGAGATGGCGGCGATCTGGCATCCCGAAAACAAATTCCGCATCTGGCTCAAGGTCGAGATTCTGGCCTGCGAGGCCCTGGCGGCGCGCGGGGAGATTCCCGCCAAGGCGGTGGAAATCATCAAGAAGCGCGCCCGCTTCGATGTCCCGCGCATCGACGAAATCGAGAAAGAGGTGAAGCACGATGTCATCGCGTTTCTCACCGCGGTGGCGGAAAACGTCGGCGAGGAGGCGCGCTACATGCACATCGGTCTCACCTCCTCCGACGTGCTCGACACGGCGCTCGCGGTGCAATTGAAGGACGCGGCGACGCTCATCCTGAGCGAGCTGAAGAAATTCCGCCAGGCGGTGAAGGCGCAGGCCGAGAAGCACAAGAACACGGCGATGATCGGCCGTTCGCACGGCATTCACGGCGAGCCCATCACCTTCGGCCTCAAGCTCGCCATCTGGTACGAGGAAATTGGCCGCCACATCGACCGGCTTAACCGGGCGCGCCGCACCATCGCCACGGGGCAGATTTCGGGCGCCGTCGGCACCTTCGCCAGCGTCAACCCGGAAGTGGAGGCGCACGTCATGAAAAAGCTGGGCCTTGCCCCCGCGCCGGTGTCGAGCCAGGTGGTGCAGCGCGACAGGCACGCCGAGTACTTCACGACGCTCGCGCTCATCGCCGGGTCGCTGGAAAAATTCGCCACCGAAATCAGGCACTTGCAGCGCACCGAGGTGCTGGAGGCGGAAGAGTATTTTTCCGCCGGGCAGAAGGGCTCCTCGGCGATGCCGCACAAGCGCAACCCGGTGGTGTCCGAACAAATGTGCGGCCTGGCGCGGCTGGTGCGCGCCAACGCCATCGCGGCGATGGAGAACATGCCGCTGTGGCACGAGCGCGACATCAGCCATTCCTCCGTCGAGCGGGTGATCGGCCCGGACAGCACCATCCTCGTGCATTACATGCTCTCGCGCATGACAAAGCTGATGGAAAGGCTGCTTGTTTACCCCGAGAACATGAAAAAGAATATGGAGCAGACGGGAGGGTTGATCTTCTCGCAAAGCGTGCTTCTGGCGCTGGTGCGCAGGGGCGTCACCCGCGAGGACGCCTACCGCTATGTGCAGAGGAACGCCATGAAGGCCTGGAACAGCAGCGGAAATTTCCTGGCGCTGCTCAAAAAGGACAAGGATGTCAAGAAACATCTCACGGCAGCCGATCTCGAAAAGGCTTTCGACCTGAAGGCCCAGTTCAAGAACGTGGACACCATCTTCAAGCGGGTGTTCAAATCATAAGGACCAGACCATGGAACGACGGGACGCCCTCTACGAGGGCAAAGCCAAAATACTTTATGCCACCGATGATCCGGATCTCCTTATCCAGTATTTCAAGGACGACGCGACGGCGTTCAACGGCGTCAAGAAGGGCACCATCGTCGACAAGGGCGTGATCAACAACCAGTTTTCCACCCGCATCTTCCGCTTTCTCGAGGAGAATGGCGTGGCGACGCACTTCGTCGAGCACTTGTCCGACCGCGAGATGGTGGTTAGGAAGCTCTCCATCATTCCGGTGGAGGTGGTGCTTCGCAATGTGGCGGCGGGCAGCCTGTCGAAGCGCCTCGGCATCGAGGAGGGGAAGGAGCTCAACCCGCCGGTGCTCGAATTTTTCTACAAGGATGACGACCTGGGCGACCCGATGATCAACGAATCACACGTGGCCACGTTTGGCTGGGCGACGGCGGAACAGGTGGAGATCTTGAAAGAGCTGGGCGTCAAGATCAACCGTCTGCTGCTGGAGTTTTTCAAGGCGCGGAAGATCCTGCTGGTGGACTTCAAGCTGGAGTTCGGCGTCGAAAAGGGCGGCAACGTGCTTCTCGGCGACGAGATCAGCCCGGACGGCTGCCGCCTCTGGCACTGGGACACGCACGAAAAGATGGATAAGGACCGCTTCCGCTTCGGCCTCGGCAGCGTCGAGGAGAAGTACCAGGAGGTCTACAACATGGTCTGCGGCGACGAGCCCGCAAGCTGAACCCCGTTTTGCCGGCCCGGGGCTTTTCCTTAGCCCCTTCGCCGCCGGTTGCGCGGCCCGCCAGGCGGTTTAAGGGCGGGTTCTACAGGTCCCTGCATTCGAGCTTCGTCGGTTTTCTCGCCTGGCATTCGATGGACTCGGTCATGCCCGTCGCCGCGCCGCCGCAGGCGGTGCTGATGCCGGTCATGATGGTGTCCTCCTTGTCCATCCCCTTCACCTTCTGGCACACCTCCGTGTCCTTGTATTCGATGCAAACCTCGCACTCGTACTTGTTTCCGGTCCAAAGCAGGGTGAAGGAAAAATAGCCGATGAAAATGAGAAAGCCGATGGTGAGCAATGATCCCTTGGTCATGGTTCTGTTCCAGGCGGGTTGGGGGTGGCGCCTTCGATGAAATAATGTTTGCGATAGAAAATCAGTTCCTGGAGCGATTCGCGGACGTCGATGCTGGCTAAGTGCGTTTCGCTTTTTTTCGGGAATTTGGGGCCATTCGGGTACCAGCGCCGGACCAGCTCCTTGATGGTGGTGACGTCGATGCTGCGGTAGTGCAGGAAGGCGTGCAGCTTTTTCATGTATTTTGCCAGG
>QJWD01000174.1 GCA_003235465.1 Nitrospirota bacterium
GGACCTTTTTGAAATGGACACCGAGAAGCGGGCGCTCGAGGGCATTTTTTTCGGTTTCCAGTACCCGGTGGAAATTCCCGGCGTCAACAACGCGGAATTTCTGCGCATGGCCTACAACGCCAGGCGGGTGCACCAGGGACAGGACGAGCTCGACCCGCTGGATTTCGACGAAATCCTGAACGAGAAGATGAGCTGGCTCGGCATGGAGGCGAAATACAAGAACCGCAGCCTGAACGACGGCTTTTCCGGCGGCGAGAAAAAGAAAAACGAGATTTTGCAGATGGCGATCCTCGAGCCGAAACTCGCGGTGCTCGACGAAACCGATTCGGGGCTGGATATCGACGCGCTCCGGGTCGTCGCCGGCGGCGTCAACAAGCTGCGCAGCAAGGACAACGCCCTCATCCTCATTACCCATTACCAGCGCCTCCTCGATTATATCGAGCCGGATTTCGTTCATGTGCTGAGCAAAGGCAAGATCGTGAAGTCGGGGGAGAAGGGGCTGGCTCTGGAACTCGAAGCCATGGGGTACGACTGGCTCACCACCACCAAGGCGTAAGGGGGCTCCATGTCGGGTACTGTCAAGGAAGCCGCCAGCGAGGGACAGGCGCCGTTTCTAGAACTTCAGCGAAAATTCGTGCGGGACGCCCAGCCCGGGGGCGCGTTAAGCGCGCTCGGCGAGGCGGGCCTCAAGCGTTTTCAGGCGCTCGGTTTTCCACACCGCAAGCATGAGATGTACACCTTCGTCGGCACGCAGGATCTGGTCGGCCAGGGTTTCGGGTTGCCCACGGGCGAGGCCGCGCCGGAAGCGGTGCGGGCCGAGGTTTTCCCCGGTTGCGAGAAAAGCGTGCTGGTGCTGGTCGACGGCCGTTTCCGGCCGGATCTTTCCGACACCTCGGCGCTGGCAGGCGCGCTCACCGTTCGGCCGCTTGCCGAAGCGCTGGCCGATTCCGCCCTGAAGGACTATTACCAGGAAAACATCGATAACGAAAACGACGTGTTCGCGGCGATGAACGCCGCGTTCATGGCGGAAGGCACGGCGCTCACCCTGGCTGAGAAGGCCGCGCCGGAAGCGCCGCTTCAGGTCCTGTTTTATTCCACCGGTTCCTCCACGCCGGTGCTCAACCAGCCGCGCCTGCTGATTCAGGTCCGCCCGCTGGCCGAGCTCAACCTGATCACGCGATTTGCCGGTAGCGGGCCGAACTACTTCGTCAACGCGGCCATCGATATTCTGGTGGACGAAGGCGGCCAGGTCGCCTGTTCCGAGGTCCAGCGCGACCCCTTCGAGGCGTGGCATTTTTGCAAGACCCGCGTCGTGCTCGCCGCCGACAGCCGCTGCCATGCCGTCGTCGCGTCGTACGGCAGCCGTCTCGCGCGGCACCATTTCGACGGCCGCCTGAAGGCCCCCGGGGCCGAGTTGTCGCTGTCTTCGGTGAGCGTGCTCGGCGGCAGGGAGCAGGTGCACCAGTTCGTGCGCATCCACCACGAAGCGCCGCACACCACCAGCCACCAACTGTTCAAGAACATCGTCGACGACGCCAGCCGAGCAAGCGTCGACGGCACCGTCATCGTCTCCGCCGGGGCGCAGCTCGTGAACTCCGATCAGCTCATCAACAACCTGATGATGTCCAGCGAGGCGCACGCCGACAACAAGCCGAACCTGATGATCTTCGCCGACGACGTCAAATGCACGCACGGCGCCACCGTAGGCCAGATCGATCCGGACCAGATGTTTTACCTCAAAACCCGCGGCCTCTCCGAGAAGACGGCCAAGGAACTGCTCACCAAGAGTTTCGCCGAAAGCGTGATCGATACCGTGCGCTTTCCCGCGGTGGCGGCGGAGCTCAAGCAATCTTTACTCAAGAAGCTGGAGGCGTAACATGCCACAGACCATCATAGCAGCCAAGGCCCCGTTCGACGTCGACCGGATCCGGGAGGATTTTCCTATCCTGTCGCAAACAGTGCGCGGCAAACCTTTGGTTTACCTGGACAACGCCGCGACGACGCAGAAGCCCCTTGCGGTCATCGAACGCGTTCGAAAATTTGACGCCGAGGAATACGGCACCGTTCGCCGGGGGGCCTACCGCCTGTGCGAACACGCGACCCAACTGTTCGAGGAGACGCGGCAGAAAGTCGCCGATTTGCTCGGCGCCGGCGACAAGAAGGAGATCGTGTTCACGAGCGGCACCACGCAGGCGATCAACCTCGTCGCCTACAGTTTCGGGCGGCGTTTCGTGAACCCCGGCGACGAGATCATCATCTCCCATATCGAGCACCACGCCAACACGGTTCCCTGGCAGGTGGTGTGCGAGGAACGCGGCGCCAGGCTCAAGGTCATCCCCGTCGACGACCGCGGTGAGCTGATCCTCGAGGAATTCGACAAGCTGCTCACGGACAAGACCCGGATGGTGGCGGTCAACCATGTTTCCAACGCGCTCGGCACGGTGAATCCGGTCCGCGAGATCACGAGGCGGGCGCATGCCGCGGGCGCGCGCGTGCTGGTCGACGGCGCGCAGAGCACGCCGCACATGAAGGTCGATGTTCAGGACATCGGCTGCGACTTTTATACCTTCTCCGGCCACAAGATGTATGCGCCGAGCGGCGTTGGCGGCGTGTTCGGCAAGATGGAACTGTGGCGGGAGATGCCGCCTTACGTCACCGGCGGCGACATGATCATGACGGTGACGCTGGAAAAAACCACCTACGCCGCACCGCCGGCGCGGTTCGAGGCGGGCACGCCGCCGATCACCCAGGTGATCGGCCTGGGCGCGGCCATCGACTACCTGAACGGCATCGGCATGGAGGCGATTGCGGAATACGAGCACAGCCTGCTCGAGTACGGCACCCGCCTGCTCGAAGGCATCGACGGGTTGAGGATCATCGGCACGGCGCGCGACAAGGCGGCGCTGTTGTCCTTCGTGCTGGATGCGGCGCACCCGCACGACGTGGTCACCCTGCTCGACCAGGATGGCGTCGCCGTGCGCGGCGGCCACCACTGCGCCCAGCCGACGATGGCCCGCTTCGGCGTGCCGGCCACCAGCCGCGCGTCGATGGCGTTCTACAATAAACCCGAAGAACTGGACGCCCTCGCCGAGGGTATCCGCAAGGTCATCAAACTTTTTTCATAGCGGGGCGATGAACCCGGCCGGCCGGTCAGTTCTGAAATTATAACCGCAAAGCCACCGAACTTTTTTTTCCCAGCTCATGTCTTACGATAACGAACTCTACCAGCAGGTCATCCTGGATCACAACCGCAAGCCGCGCAATTTCCATGTCATGGAGAACGCGACGCACCAGTGCCACGGCGTCAACCCGCTCTGCGGAGACGACATCACCGTGTACGTGGATGTGGATGGGGCAAGCCAGACCGTGCGCGAGGTGAGCTTCACCGGTTCCGGCTGCGCCATCTCCAAGGCCAGCACGTCCTTGATGACGGAATTTCTGAAAGGCAAGTCGCTCGACGAGGCGCGCGTCGTGTTCAGCGAGTTCCACCGCATGATCCTGGGCGAATTCGACCCTGCGAAGGAAACCAACCACCTGGGCAAGCTGAAGCTTTTCGTCGGCATCCGCGAATACCCTTCCCGCACCAAATGCGCGAGCCTGGCCTGGCACACCTTCATCGGCGCGCTCGACAAGAAAAGCGAAGGCGTCAGCACCGAGTGACGCCCGGGCGTCCGCGCGATCCATGACCCCTCAAACACTCAAGCAAGCACTCGGCCGGGCCACCCGCGAGGGGGATCTGGTTCGTGCCCTCTCCGGCGGCGAGCTCCTGTGCACCGCCTGCGGCCACCTGTGCCGCCTCAAGCCCGGCCAGGAGGGCGTCTGCAAGGTGCGGGCAAACGTGGGCGGCGTCCTTCGTGTGCCGTTCAATTACACCGCGGGCGTCCATAACGACCCCATCGAAAAGAAACCGTTTTTTCACGTGCTGCCGGGGTCCAGGGCGATGAGCTTCGGCATGCTCGGCTGCGATTTCCGCTGCGCCTACTGTCAGAACTGGTTCACCTCGCAAACGCTGCGGGACGAGGCCGCGACGGCGAGGATGGAGGCGGCCACCCCCGAGGCGTTGTGCCGGCAGGCGCTCGCCCACGGCGCGAGGACGCTGGTGTCCACCTACAACGAACCCCTCATCACCAGCGAGTGGGCGGTGGCGGTGTTCAAGGAAGCGAGAAGGCACGGCCTTTACACCGCCTACGTCTCCAACGGCCACGGCACGCCGGAGGTGATCGATTACCTGCGCCCGTGGCTCGACATGATCAACATCGACCTCAAGAGTTTCCAGGCGAAGAATTACCGCCGCCTGGGCGGCCACCTAGGTCACGTGCTGGACACCCTACGCCGGGTGCACGCGCTTGGCATCTGGCTCGAGGTGGTGACGCTCGTGGTGCCGGGGTTCAACGATGCGGGCGAGGAGATCGCCGACATGGCGCGTTTCATCGCTTCGGTCTCGCCGGATATTCCCTGGCACGTCACCGGCTTTTACCCGACCTACAAGATGACCGACCGGCCGGGGACGCCGGTGGAGACGCTTCTTCGGGCGCGCGATGCGGGGCTGAACGCGGGCCTCAGGTTCGTTTACTGCGGCAACCGGCCGGGGGAGACCGGAACCTCTGAAAACACGTTTTGCCCGCGTTGCGGCCGGGCGGTGATCGAGCGCTCGGGTTTTCGCGTGCTCACAAACCGGCTGAAAGACGGCGCCTGCCCGCACTGCAAAGAGGGGATCGCGGGCGTTTTTCAAGTCCCGCATATGAATTAAACCCGCCCCGGCGTTCGCGCGGCGAATAAATCACTTCAGTTTGAAAGGAGGCAGGCATTGAAACAGAAAAAGGAAGTTGGCAAGGCTTTGGGGCGGGTGGCGAGCGGGCTGTTCGTTGTTACCTCCAAATTTGAGGAGCGCGAGGACGCGCTGCTCGCCAGCTGGGTCAACCAGTGTTCCTTCGACCCGCCGGCGGTGTCGGTGGCGATAGCGAAAACGCGGCCGCTGCGCCTGCTTGTCGAAGCGTCCAACCGGTTCATCGTGCACGTGCTCGGCAAGGATTCGAAGGCCCTGCTCAAGCATTTTTTCCGCCCGCCGAGCGATTCGATCTTCAAGGGCCTGAACGTGGGCCGGGGTTTTCACGACATCCCGTTACTGAAGGACGCGGTGTCCTGCCTGGAATGCGAGCTTGCGGGCTCGGTGAACGGGGGGGATCACATGGTGTACATTGGCAACATCGTCGGCGGCAAGGTGCTGGCCGGCGGCGAACCCTACACGCATGTGCGCGACAACGGGTTCAATTACTGATCGAGCCCCAGCATGCGGCCGATATTGTAGCGCGTGACCACCCAGTAAATCAGCACGCCGAAAAAAGCGAGCACCGACACGACGAAAACCACCAGCTTGACCAGGCGCTTGGGGTCCTCGTGGTAGTACTCGACGACGTCGTCGGCGAAGCTTTCCACCACGCCCTCATCCGGCCGCTTCTTGAATGTTTTGTCGATGGCGTCGCGGCCGTAAATGATTCCGAAGATGACCGCGATCATCAAGAGCTCGATTGCGCCTATCATAGGGTGATCAACTTCCTTCCGCCGTGTTCAGTGCGCCCGCCCGGGCCTCCTGCCCGGGTTTTTGATCCGGATCCCCATTGGGGCCCAAACTTTTGGCGCAGCGAAACCCGTAGTCGTCCAGCCGGGTTTCGGGGTAGCTGTTGTTCCTGAACGACGAGTAGATATAACCCGCCAGATCCCGCCACGAGCCGCCGCGTACGACCTTGAATTCGCCGCCGATGGGCCCGGTGGGGTTCGTGTTCGTCGATGGGTCCCCATAATACTCGCGATCATACCAGTCGTCCACCCATTCTTTGACGTTGCCCGCCATGTGGTGCGCGCCGAAGGGGCTTCTTCCTTCGGGCAGCGAATCGACGGGCAGCATGACGTGGTGCTTGAGTTCCTCGGTCCAGGTCTGGTTGAACCGCGCCTGCTTCTCGTTCGGCCGCTCGCTGCCCCAGGGGTACATCCTGCGGTCAGTGCCGCGCGCCGCTTTCTCCCACTCCGCCTCGCTGGGCAGGCGCTTGCCTTTCCACTGGCAATAGGCCTGGGCGCCGTACCAGTTGACGTTGTTGATGGGCAAGGTCTCGAGGCCGGGGCGCGGGTGGAAGCGCCCGTCGTAGAACAGGACGCCGTACATGTTGTCGAGGTAGTACCCCTTGACGTTGTTGACGTCGTTCAGGAATTCGGCGAATTGGGCCGCCGACACCTCGTAACGGTCGATCTCGAAAGCGTCGACGTACACCTGGTGCTCGGGGATTTCGTCCGCGCCGCGGCCGTTCGCGCCCATGACAAAGTGGCCCGCCGGAATCGTCACCATGGACTCGTCCGCCGTGGCGGAGATGGCGGTGACGCCGCCTGGCGCGGCCGGCGCGGCCGGTTCCGCTAGCAGGCGGCGGGCTTCGTCCGCGAGCGGGCCGGCGGGCCGCTTGGCGAGGTAGCGGCCGAAAAGGGCCCGCGCCTCATCGTCGCGTCCGGTATGGGCCGACACCCAGCCCTTGAAAAAATCCGTCTCGGCGCGCTCGGGGTTTTCGCTTGCGGCCTCGTCGAGGTCGGCGAGGATGGCGGCGGCGATGCCGGGTTCGGGGTGGGCGAGGGCTTTTTGGTACCAGCTCTTGGCCTCGTCCCAACGTTCGCCAAGCACATGGTAGAGGCCGAGGTTCATCTCGGCGAGGGGAACCATGTTTTGCGGTTCCCGGGCCACGTTCAGCCCGCGCCGGGTCCAGGCGATGGCTTCCAGCATCTGGCCGTTTCTGTAATACGTCCAGCCGAGTTGCACGTAAGCCTTCAGGTTGCCGGGCTCGCCTTCCAGCAGGTTGCGGTAGAGGTGGATGGCGTCGTCGTAACGGCCTTCACGGTAGCGCGCTTCGGCGAGCGCCTCGGTGACGCGCGGGTTGCCCGGGTGGGTTTTCATCAGCCGGGTGAGGATTTCCCCCGCCAGCGCCGCCTGTTCGAGCTTGAAGTACACCGTGGCGGTGGCGATCTCCACCTCCAGGTTGCCGGGGTCGAGGCGGGCGAGCCGCTTGAGGTGGAGCAACGCGCCGTAGGGCCGTCCTTCCTCCATGTACAGGTTGGCGAGCGACTGGTGCGCCGGGATGAAGCCGGGATCGAGGGCGGTGATTTCGAGAAACGTCTCGGCGGCCTTGCCGGGCTCGCCCGCCTGCCGGTAGGCGAGGCCGAGGTTGTAGAGCGTCGGCACATGATCCGCCTGGGCCTCTAGCGCGAGCCGGTAGTGGCGAATGGCGTCGCCCGGCCGGTTCTCCTCGGCGTAAATGTTGCCGATGTTGTTGTGCGCCTCGAGGGAACGGGTGTTGATGCGCGTTGCCAGCTCGAGGTAGAAGATGGCGTTTTTCGCCTCGCGGTTTTTGTAATAGACCATGCCCACGTTGGAGAAATAGGCCCCCAGAGTTTGCCGCTTGCTTAAATTACCGAGGAAGAACCCGTTGCCCGGCGGTACGCCGAAACGGCGGCGGTAAAAATCATCATCGTAGGCGGCGCCGCCTTCGGTGGCTTCGATGTTGATCCTGCCGCGCGGGGATTCGTAGCGCACGAAGAAATGGTTGGGGAGCGCCACACCAAAGAGCGGAAGCCCTAGACGCTCGCCGACGATCAGGTACAACAGGGACAAGTTCATGCAGTAGCCGCGCTTGCTTGCGATGAGGCCGTGCAGGAACAGTTCAGCGGGGTCGAGCGGGATGCCTTCATCGTCGACCCGGTCGGTGTAGCGGTAGTCCGCCTCCTCGTGGATCGCCCGGCCGAGGACGCGCGCGGTTTCTTCCGCGCCAGCGTCGGCGGGGAGTTTTTTTCGCACGCTGTCGGTCAGGCGGTCGAGGGCGGCGCGCATCGCCTCGACATCCAGCGACGGTTGCCACTGTTCGGATATGAGAATCAGCGTGGCCGCGAGGTCGATGTCGGCTTCGGTAGCGGTGGCCACGGCTTCCAGGCGTTCCATCGCCTGGGGGGCTATGGCTTTGGCGTGCGTCTGCACGGGAGCCATGAGCGCCAGGAGGCAGATCGAGATGAGAAACGCGCGCAGACTGTTCATAGCGTCCGTGGGTTGAGGGAATGATTGTATGCCCATCATTATAGCAGAAGGGTAAAGCCTGCACAGGGCGAATCTCGGCGGGCCGATGCGCGCCGGGAGCCATGCCTCGCGGGTCTGTGGCGGCTGCCGCGGCAACCCCGGCTGGGCTGAGGGCCGCTGTTCCTGGCGCGCGGCGGTTATTCCCGCCGCACCAAA
>QJWD01000206.1 GCA_003235465.1 Nitrospirota bacterium
TTCCATAACAGGAGGCGTTCGATGCTTTACGAAGTTCGCGTGATGCACCCCAATGGCAAGATCAAGCAAGTCATTACCCCCAGGCAACTGAGCCAGATGTACTGGAAGAACTTCGAGAGGGATAGCAGCGGGATCACCATCCCGAGCAACTGGAAAGCCACCGTTCCACGCTGGGTGAGGGAGAGGCTGGATGTTGAATTTTTATAGGAGTTATATCGTGGGAGCCGTTTTCGCGAAGATATTTCTATGGTTCGTCCTCGGGCTGTTGTCCATTGAACTGGTCAATGAAGCGCTGTATGCCCTGATGCCGGCGGCCACGGAAAATATCGAGGTGTCCTCCCTGCTTGCCCTCCTGGGCAAGTGAGGCGCCGCATGCGATTCACTCTAACCGGCATTGTGCCGGAGGGGGACGCCCGCCCGCCCCTGGCCCCTTAACAAGGCAGGGCGCGCACAGACCCCCGCCCGCCCCGGCTGGACACGCCGATGGCCCCGGTTTCACAACCCCGGTCCATCGCCCCAATCCAGACGCCAAGAACATTCTTCGCTCCTTCACTTCGTCCAGCCGATAAAAATACCCCCGATCCGATATCCAGAGAGTGGGCGCTTTTTGCATTGACAGGCTCTGTGATTGCACTAAATTAGAGCCACTGACCGTTGACACCCCCCGGAGCCATGAACGTACTCTATGCCCTCTTCATTTCCATCGCGTTCACCCTCTTGGCCCTGGTTCTGCTTGCGGGCTTGTTGATCAGCTCCACACTCTGGCTCGGCCAGTTCTTGAATGCGCCGCCAAGAAAACATTCTCTGCCCCGCCCTCCTCACCGCGCGAAATTCAGCCCCCTCGCACCCCTGCGCGGATTCTTCCATAGATCCTTGACGTCGGCCAAAGCCCTGTTGCCAACAGGCGATAAAACCCGGACCGGCATCCCTGCGCCGGATGCTCCGGCGGCGGATACGGCGCGCGATATCCAAGAGACCGCTGCGAGTTCCAAAGACACGGTGGGGGATGAGGAGATTTCCGCTATTCCCGAGGCCGTGACCGAAGAACCGCAAACTCCTGACACGGTAGAAGAGGTCGCCACACCGGCCATGCGGGACAACACACCTCCGCCGGCCCGGGAACCCGCTCAGGCGCTGCCTAAACCGTCCTACGGCGAAGCCGCCGTCGCCACGCTTAAAATCAAGCAGGTGACACTCGGCACCGGGGCGTATCTCAGGCGGCGCGAGAAACTGCGAAAAGCCGCGGACAAGGCGGACAACCCACCCGCCCGGCAGGAGGCGCCAGCCACGGTGCAGGCGCTGCCCGTCAGGCACCGGTCCATCCTCTTTGCGCGCGGCCTCTCGGATCTATCGCAGGTCCACCCCTATTCCCGTTGCCGCGCCCCCTCCCTGCCCGGCCTCGCCAACCCTGACCCCGCGGCACTCTAAATCGAGCCTGGAAAAAGCAGCAACCCCTTCCGCTTTGCCAGACCCAGAAGCCCAAGAGGATAGTTTGCCAATCGTGACACGATCTCAACACCCCTGTAACCCTGGGCGGTCTATCCTTTCTGGCAAGCGAAGAATGCGGATTGGTGCGGCTTCTCGATGAAGCCGTGGGAGGTTAAAGGAGTCAGGCCATGCATCGCACCAGGGACACCGGCGCCGAAGCGCCGCCCGAAATCAAAATCCTGCTTGTGGACGACGGCTCGCTGTACAGCTTGAGCCTGCTTGAAGGCTTGAAGAAGCAGGGTTTCAAATCCATCGAAATGGCCATCAACGGCCGTTGCTGCCTCGATTACCTGAGGAACGGCAATTTCGGCCTCATCATTTCAAGCTGGAAACGCCGCGAAATGAGCGGCATTGAACTTATTGAGCTGATCAAAAAACATCACAGCCGGAAAAACATACCCTTCATCATGCTCGCCCCACCCGCCGACAGGAAGACGCTGGAAAACGCCCTCAAGCACGGCGTGCACCGGTTCATCCCGCAACCGTTGGACTTCGAGGGGCTAGCCAAGGTCATCCTGGAAATCGCCTACAAAGACGGTGCGCTGTCTTCCTGAGAAACGCCTCACTCGCCGCCGCGTTCCCCGGCGATCTTGCGCACATCGTCCAGCGTGAAACCGTGCCGCCGGGCAAGCCGTCCGAGTTTTTCTTCCGGGTCGACATCACCAACAATGCCCAGACGAGCGAGCAATGCCACAGCGGGCATGCCGGTGGCTTCCTCGAATTCCACAAGCGTCATGCCGCCGCGGATGAAAACCGAATTCTCCTTCCGGGCCGCTCGTCCGGAATGCGTTTCTCCGCCCGCGGGTTCAGGCGCACTCACCTCTGGCGGCGAATGCATTGCGGGCCCCGCCTGACCGCCCGCCCGCCCCTGCCGGTGAGCCGGGGGTTTCTTCTCCACGGAACCGAAGAAAGGGGAAAGCGCCACCGCGAACAGGGTGATCATCGCTAGACCGCCCAGCCACAACCGCGGCGCCTGCCGACCCTCCCCCGCGCCCACCGCCACCACCCAGCGCGAGTGTAGAAGCAGGTGGAAGGC
>QJWD01000170.1 GCA_003235465.1 Nitrospirota bacterium
ACTGAGGATGCGGCGAGATTCGCTCCAGATGGGAGAGATGGTGAGGTCCGCCTGATAGGTGGTGCCATCCTTTCTCTTGTTGATCGTCTGCCCCTTCCACACCTTGCCTTCGAGCAGGACGTCCCACATGCTTTTGTAGAACTCCGGCGGGTTGTGACCGCTCTTCAGTATGCGCGGGTTCTTGCCGAGCGCCTCCGCCTCGCTGTAGCCGGTGATTCTTTCAAACGCCGGGTTGACGTAGGTGATCGTCCCGCCGGGGTCAGTGATGAGCACCGCCTCGGCGAGGGATTCCACCGCGCGGGCCAGCTTGTCGCTTTTAAACAGGTCGAATTCTTCCATTGCCGGCCATTCCTTTCATCGTTCAAGGCGAGGGCGGTACCGGAAACGTGATGGTGAACTTGGTGCCCGCGTTCAATTGCGAGTCGACATGAATCTGCCCGCCGTATTTTTCCACCAGCCGGTGAACGATATTGAGCCCGAGGCCGGTTCCCTTGCCCTGCTCCTTGGTGGTGAAGAAGGGATCGAAAATCTTGGACAAATATTCCGTGGGAATGCCCGGCCCGCTGTCGGTGATCTCGGTGACGATGTTGCCGTCCTGCCTGGACGAGGCGACGGTGAGCTTGCCCTTGCCATCCATCGCCTGCACGCCGTTGCGGATGATGTTGATGAAAATCTGCTGGATCTCCTCCGGCTTGGCCTGAATGAGTGGCAGCGGTGAAAGGTTTTTCACCAGTTCGATGCTGTCGGAGTAGGAGGCCATGAGCGCCATTTCAATGGCGGCGTCGAGCCTCTCGTTCAGGTTCACCGACTGGGCCTCGTCGCCTTCCTTGCTGCGGGCGTAGCCCGACATGTTGAGGATCACCGAGGCCATGTGCTTGGCGCGCGACAGGATCTTGCCGGCGAAGGTCTGGATCTTTCCCGCGTCCTTTTCATCGAGAATGGCTTCGGTGTATCCCATGATGGAGTACAGCGGGTTGTTCATCTCGTGCGCGATGCCCGCCGCCAGCGTGCCGAGGCCGGAGAGTTTCTCGGCCATGGTCAACTGGTCCTGCAGGGCTTTTTCCTCTGAAATGTCGCGCATCAGGAGGCCGATGGGCCGCTTGTCGTCGGTTTTGACCGCGACGCGGAACAACTGGTAGACGAATACGCGGCCGCCCAGGTTGACGGTGTGGCGTTTTTCCGCGTCCTTGCTGCCCTTCTTTGGCGCCAGCGGGTCTCGCGGTTCGTTGCCGGTGGCGGAGCCGGACGAAGCGATGGAAGCGATGCCGCGCGAGAAGCGCCTCAGCTCCTCGGCGAGGAACTTCCACTGTTCGTTGAACTCCATCGGCAAGGCCTCCAGCGGTTTGCCCTCCACGTCTTTGCCCTTCACGCCGGTGAGCCGTTCGAATGCCTGGTTGACGTATTCCAGCGCCAGGTTCTCATTGAAAATCATCAGAACGTCCGGCACGCTCATCAGGATGCTCTCGGTGTATTCCTGCAGGTAGCGCAGGGCCTTGGTCTTTTTCCGAACCTCCTCCTCCAGGCCGGAAAAGGCTTCGCCGAGAAGCCGGTTCATGGTGTTGACCTCATCGGCGAGGGATTCGATTTCGTCGCCGGTGCGGATTTCCAGGGGCTCGACCTTCTCACCCCGGCCGATCCGGGCTGTTGCGTCCTGCAAATGGCGGATGGGCTTCACGATGCGGTTGGACGCGAGAGAGCCCATGAACACGATCAGCACAATGGAGATGAGGGCCGCCGTGGAAATCCACAGGAACAGTTTGCGCGTCGGCGCGAAGAGTTCGTGGGAAGCCTGCCAGGCGAAAGTGAACCACATTTTCCCGGCCGCGGGGTTGATGATGGCGTTGGTATCAACCAGCGGGGCGAAGCCGATGATGGACACATCCTCGCTGCCATGGCCGTCGCCCAGGGTCTGCGCCCACCCCGCCTCGTGCCGGGTGACGCTGCTCACGAGATCGGCGTTCTCCAGGCGCGTGCCGGTGGGCAGGATCGGACAATCGATCACCAGGCCGTCGGAGTTGATTAGCATCACATGCCCGGTTTCCCCGAACATGACCGGTTCGATGGAGGGGGAAAAGAACGTCTTCGCCGAGTAGATGCGGTGAAAAATACCGAATATCTTTTTCTGGAAATTCCTGATGGGCACGGCCAGGTGGAAAACGGATTCGCCGGTTGCCGTGTCCTTGTGGATATCGCTGAGATAGATGTAATCCACCCCTTCGGCCATCACCTTCATGTGGGCGGGGTCGTCGCCGTTCAGGATATCGGGATAAAAGTTGATGCTTGAAACGAGGATGCCCTTCACGTCGGTGACGTACATGGCGCGTGTGGCATCTACCGAGGGGCCCGTCCCTTTCAGGAAGCTTTTCAGCACCCGGCTGCCGGCATTCTGCAGCAGCGGATGGGTGGCTTCGTTCCCCTGCCGCCACATGGAAACGGCTTCGGCGAACAGCTTTTCAATCTCTTCGCCAGCAACATGCTCCAGGCGCTGGTTCTGCCCGCGCGCGGCGAGGATGAGTGTCGGGT
>QJWD01000426.1 GCA_003235465.1 Nitrospirota bacterium
GATGGGGATGTACCACTCGAAGTCCTGCGACTCGCCGGCCTTGATGATGGCGCCCGGGGTCGCGGCGGTGTCCGGCTGCCCGGAAGAGCTGATGATCATCGCGGAGCCGTTGATCTGAAAGCCGACGTCTTCGTCTTCCACGGCGTTATGCACTTTTACGCGCACGCAGTCGCCCTGGTTGCCGCGGATGGTCAGCGGCTGAATGACATCGCCCTGCAGGCCGTTGGACACGGCTCCGGGGTCGAGCTCGTCCTCACGCGCGTCGGCGTTCTGTTCCTCATCCGCGCGAACCTGCTCGATGTTCTCGGTCAACACAAACATGTAACCGGGGTAGTAGTCGCCCCACTGGTTGAGGGTGACCTCGACGTTGATGGCGCTGATGTCGTAGGCTTTGACCGGGACGTTGCTCGGGCAATGGGCGCCCTTGAACACCTGCGCTCCGGCCTCGGAAGGCCCGAGCAGGTAGCTCTGGCCGAGTTGGTGCGCGGCCCAGGAATCGTGAAATCCGCCGCCGGAGGAGGCCGGAGACGCGTGCTCCTTGATCTTTCCTTTCAGGCGGTCCATCAAGTCCATGTAGGTCTTGTCCAGACGCTCCTGGCGGCCCTCCATGCCGCTCATCATCTCCTCATAGTCGATCTGGGTCTCCAGCTTGTCCAGCCACACCGGGCGATCCGCGCCCGATTTTGCGTGGCCGGCATGACCCGGACCCACTTCCGCCACCGCCGGAGCCGCAAGCCCCAGTGACAGCAGGAGCACGGTCAAGGCGCGACCGCCACTCCACCCCTTTTTGACATGATGAAACATTTCACATCCTCCCTTTTATACCAGCAGATTCGCCCCTCGCACCCGCATGAAAAAACCGCCACGGGGCTTAAGGCCTTTGAATTTGGGCCCGCTGCCTCCCTAACAGCGGACCGAAGACTGTACCATAATTCAATTTTGCCGTACAAGTGCCAAATGGATTTTTTCCTCGTTTCGTTGAATCAGAATGAAAACCTCTTCCCCGGTGGCGACGCCGTCGAGCAGGCCCAGGTACTGCTTGCGGCCCGTCACGGGTTCCCCATTTAGCGCGAGAATGCGGTCTCCGGGTTTAAGATCGCTACCGCCCGCGCCGGGGAAGACCTTGGAAATCAACACTCCTGGTCCCTCCTTCGTGGCGCCGTCCGGCACTTCCTCGACCTCGATGCCGAGCGGCGGCTTGAGCATCTCCGGCGATGGCAGCGGCAGAGCGGTCTCCCTCACCCGTTTCTGCCTTTCGAGGAGAACCGATATCTCCTGCGGCTTGCCGTCGCGGAGAATATCGAGCTTCACCGTCTGGCCCGGCGAGATCACGCCGATCATGCGTATCATCTTGTTGGGCGAATCCACCGGCGCGCCGCCGATGCGCAGGATGATGTCTCCCGGCTTGAGCCCGGCCCGGTGCGCCGGGTCGCCCTCGAACACGGCGTTGACCAGGACTCCGCTTTCCGATTTCATCCTGGCCTGCTCCGCCACTTTCCGGGTCACCGGTTCGATGCCGACACCCAGCCAGCCGCGCTCCACCTCGCCGTGCTCGATGAGATCGCGAACCACGCGCTGGACGATGTTCGCCGGAATGGCGAAGCCGATGTTCTGCGCGTAGTTGATGATGGCGGAGTTGATGCCGATCACCTCGCCGCGGATGTTGAGCAGCGGCCCGCCGCTGTTGCCGGGGTTGATGGACGCGTCGGTCTGGATGAAATCTTCATAGCGCGAGAGGTTGACGTTCTCGCGGTTGAGGCCGCTGATGATGCCGAAGGTGAGGGTGTCGTGCAGGCCGTAGGGGTTGCCGACGGCCACCACCAGCTGGCCGACCTTGAGGCGGCTCGAGTCGCCGAAGCTCACCGCGCTCAGCGGATGCTCCGCCTCGATCCTGACGACGGCGAGATCGGTATCTTCATCCGCGCCGACGACTTTGCCGGTCACCTCCTCGCCGCCGTACAGCGTAACGGTGACGTACTCGGCGCTCCTGACGACGTGGCTGTTGGTGACGATGTAGCCGCCGGCGGCGTCGAAGATCACCCCCGCGCCGGCGTTGGTGGCGCGCCCCGTCGGCTGGTCCATGCGGCCAACCGAAGGCGACGGGGGAACGTAGGGCGAGAGGTTGACCACCGCCGGCTGCACGCTTTTGGCCAGCGACACCAGCGCGTCTTCGAGATCGGCAAGCAGGCTGCCGGCGGAAGCGGGGATGGAAACGAGAGACAGGCAAAGCGCCAGAACGGTGACAAAGCGTGGCTTGGGTCTGGCGCGCGTCATCGCTTCACTCCTTAAATAATGGAAAAGCCCGGTTGTCCGATTATGACAGGCGCGCAAAAATCCTGCACCTTTAATGCTCCGGCGCGCCATGCAGGTTCCCTGCCGCAGAAGGGCAAACCGCGCGCGCCCGAGGCGTCCCGCAAACAGCACCTGAACCGTTAGAAATTCAATACGTTATTGACGCAGTTGGGGACTCCGCCGCGCCCCGCCCGGAACCGGGTGCCCGCGCACTCGCAATAGGGGCAACGTCCGGGGAACCTCATCGTTGACGGGCCGCCCGGCGAAAACGGCGGACCCCGCCCTCCGCCCGGGGCCGGGGCGGCTCGCAAAAACGCGCCCAAAAGGCAATTCGCTTGATTTATTTGACGCGGCGTGAAAAAGTAAAAGAGCCGGAACGAAGGCCATTTTATAATTCACGGTTCAGGGGGTGTCAAGGGCATTCTCCCGCCCCGGGCGGCCGATCCTGAAGGCCCCTCGCCCACTGGCCCTCTTTTCGCAGGAGCCCTTTCGCATGGCCAAAAAGCAGGAAAATTTCGAAACCCGGACCGCCGAGGAAATCCTCCAGTGGGCCATCGCCACTTACGGCCCGCGCGCCGGCCTCGCATCGAGCTTTGGCATGGAGGACATGGTGCTCATCGACATGCTGGCCAAACTGGGCGGCGGGCTGACCCTGTTCACCCTCGACACCGGCCGCCTGCACGAGGAAACCTACCAGACCATGGAGCGCGTGCGCTCGCATTACGGCCTCGCCATCGACATCTATTTCCCCGACCGGCAGGCCGTTGAAGCGCTGGTGAGGGAGAAGGGCTTCTACTCGTTCAAGGCAAGCATCGACAACCGCAAGGAGTGCTGCCGCATCCGCAAGGTGGAGCCGCTCGGCCGCGCCCTCCAGTCCCTCGACGCCTGGGTGACGGGGCTGCGGCGCGAACAGAGCGTGACCCGCACGGACGTGCCCAAGGTGACCGATGACGCTGACCACCCGCCGCTGGTCAAGATCAGCCCGCTCGCGGACTGGAGCGAGAAACAGGTGATCGACTACATCGCGAAACACAAGGTGCCCACGAACCCCTTGCATGCGAAAAACTACCCGAGCATCGGCTGCGCGCCGTGCACCCGCCCCATCGAATCGGGCGAGGACATTCGCGCCGGGCGCTGGTGGTGGGAAAACCCCGAGCACAAGGAATGCGGCCTGCACCGGCGCGGGTGAGTTTCCATTTTCGTGTTCGGCGGCTATTGATGCCGGATTTCATCGGGCCGGCCGCAAGCCGGGCCGCCATAACCCGCCGGCGGCTTGACCGGCTGGAACCAGCCCATGCACCCCCTCCGCCAAACAGCGAGATGGCTCCTTACTGATCGGCTGCATCGCCCTCGGATTGCTGTTTTTGAATAGCGCCGCCGCAAGCTGGTGGATGTCCTGGGGTCCGCCTAACGAACGGCCTCAGTATTACCTGCATGCGGCAATCTACAAGCTGGGCGTGTCAGCGGCCTTTTTTTGTTCTGCGCCAATGTTGTTTATGGGCTTGAAAAATGGCTTCAGCCTGGCCCGTTCCCGCTATAAATTTTTCTGGATCACGCTGGTGATCGTCGCGCTCGGTTATCCACATCTGCGAGAGTGGTTCCTCATCTACACCTGCCTCGATTCGGGGGGCGCCTGGGACGCTTTCCATTTTGAATGCAAACGCGAGTGACCGCCTGCATTGATCGCTCGGCGGCTGCCTTATTAGGGCGACATCATGAACCCAAAGCTTGTGGTGCTTGGCCTTTTCATCCTTTGCCTTTTCGCGCCGAACGTCCTCTGGCTCAGCCACTCCACCGCCCGCATCACCAACGCCGGGAGGGAACCCCTGAAGGCGGTGACGGTGAATGTCGACAATACGGCCAGGCTCGTCGGCACCCTCGCCCCCGGTGAAAGCGATTTTATCTTCCTGGCCAAAAAAGGCGACGCGACTTACCGCGTTCTCTACCTGTCGGAGTCGGGAATCCGTTCGGCGTACAATGAATACGTGGAGGGATCCATGTACCATGTCGAAACCCACCTCGCCGGCGATGACTCCTGCAACGTTTCCCTGCCGCTCGTAAGCGATTTATTGCTTCGGAAATTGTTTTAGCGCCGATCCTTCCACGGTGGCATTCCAGAACCGTCTCCCTGCCCATCACCCACGACTTACTGATCGGAAAACTTTTTTAAGCGCGGGCCGGGCTAACTTCAGGCCCCTTTCCCTCGCTCATGGATTATCCGGGGTGCGAGTGGAAGCAGGGTCCGGCATCGGTCACGCCTGCGCTTCCCCCGCCTCTTTCAGCCGCTGCTCGAGCTTGTCGATGACGCGGCTCAGGTCGCAGTCGCCAAAGGCCATGTTTTCGATCTCGCTGTTCAGGCTTTCGTAGGCGTGCCAAAGGAGATTGAGCAAGGCCCGGCACTGCGGCGGGTTGAAGGCATCCACCTGCCGGTATTCCAGGTGAAACAGGAAGGAATCGAGATAGAAGTCGTCCCCACGGCCGAGGACGAGACGGGCGAGACCGGGCATGAAATATTGGAAGGTTTCGGCGGTGACGTGGTAGAGCGGGTCCCACGCGGGGCTCCCCACTTCGTTCAAGCTGATGGTGTCTCTTGTCACCTTTTGCAGGGTTTCCTCATGCTCTTCGCATTCACAGCAGTGGTTGGGGTTCATGAGCAGCGGCTCGGGCCTCGGCAGATGGCCGAAGGCCCGGTCGATTTCCTTCATCACGCTTTCCCGGTCCACCGCGTCAACCCTCCGCTGCCGCGTCGTGCTGCCCCTGTCCCGCCACCGCGCTGGCGGCAAAACGCTCGGGTTCGGTAAAAATCAGGACCACGAGCGGCGCCAGCAGGCGGGCCGCGCGGCGCGCCTTGTGCCATGCCCGGCCCTCCCCTTCGGCGCGGTTTTCGGCCTCCTTCGCAAGCAGCCGGTCGGCCTCCTGGCAGAGCGGCGACAGCGCCTGAATGGCGAGGATGCCGGTGCGAAAAAATTCCCTCGTGCCCGCCTTCAACCAGGGCGCCCGCGCCGCCGCCCGCTCGGCCACCGCCACCAGTTCGGAAGCGGGAGTGGTGATGGCGAGCGCGTGCGCGATGAGAAACAGGACCGCCATGCGAAGAGCCGAATAAAGCCCCGCGATCAACCCCTCGGTGCTGACCAGCGGCAGTGCCGAATCCGCGCCCTGGGTCTCGGGGGTGAACAGGGCGGGAAACAGAACCACGGCGAGAAGAAACCAGAAAAAGCTTTTAAGCCGCCCGAGGCTCGCAAGCGGCGAGGCCCCCGCCGCCAGAAGCGCCGCCATCACCAGCAGGGCGGGGAGCCAAAGGTGGCGGCCGGGAACCAGCGCGCTCACGACAACCAGCAGGAGAGCGCCCGCGAGCTTTTTCCCCGCCGGCAGGCGATGAAGGGGCGAATGCCCGCTGGGGCCGGCCCCGCCCGGAATTAGGCTGGATAATGCGCCGCGTTTCATGTAGAAAAGGATAACCCGATCATTTCCCCCAGGCAAGCATGCAAGCTTCATCAAAGCTCATCGAAAACACCCGCGCCTACGTGGAGGCCGAGCTCGCCGGCGACGGCTCCGGCCACGACTGGTGGCATATTTACCGCGTCTGGAAGATGGCCGTTCGCCTCGCCGAGGCCGAAGGCGCGGACCAAACGGTGGTGGAACTGGCGGCGCTCCTGCACGACATCGCCGACTGGAAACTGCACGACGGCGATGAAGCCAAGGGCGCGGCCAAGGCGAGCGCGTTCCTCCGCTCCCTGGGGGTGAATGATGCCACCCACGAGCACGTGCTCGAAATCATCGCTCATCTGTCGTACAAGGGCGCCGGCGTCGCCACCCCCATGCGCACGCTGGAGGGCAAAATCGTGCAGGACGCCGACCGCCTGGACGCCATCGGCGCGCAGGGCATCGCCCGCGCCTTCGCCTACGGCGGCAGCAAGAACCGCCTCATCTACCACCCGGATGAAAAGCCGGTGATGCACCAGGACGTCGAGGCCTACAAAAGCAGCCGCGGCCACTCCATCAACCATTTTTACGAGAAACTGCTCCTGCTCAAGGACCGCATGAACACCGACGCGGCACGCGCCGTGGCCGGGGAACGCCACAGCTTCATGGAGCAGTTTCTCGAACGCTTCTTCGAGGAATGGGATGGCCGCCTCTGACACCTTGAGCCGCGCCGCCGGGCGGATCAAAAACGCGCGCCGCGTGTTGCTGCTCACCAGCGCCGGCATGAGCGCCGATTCCAACATCCCCACCTTTCGCGACAAGGACGGCTACTGGCGCAATTTCCCGCCGTTCAGGGAAAAGAACCTGGAAGCGCAGGACCTCGCCAGCCCCTGGGCGTTTCGCAACGTGCTGCCGCACGCCTGGGCCTTCTACGAGTGGCGGCGCAGAAACGCGGAGGAGAACCAGCCGCACGAGGGCTACCACATCCTCAACCGCTGGATGGAGGAGCGTTTCGACGAATCGTTCATCCACACCACCAACACCGACGGCTTTCACCTGCGCTCAGGCTGCCCGCCGGACCGCGTGCTCGAGGTGCACGGCTCCATGTGGCGGCTGCAGTGCCTGGACGCTTGCACACCCCGGTACTGGGACGAGCCCGCCGTGCCGCTATGCGACCTCGACTCCGAAACGATGCGGGCGGCGAACTTTCCCACCTGCCCCTCCTGCCGCGCCATCGCCCGGCCGCACATCCTGATGTTCGGCGACGGCGAATACACCGGGCACCCGGAGCAGGAGCGGAACTTTCAGGTTTTCATCCAGCGGCCGGTGGACCTGGCCATCCTCATCGGCAGCTCCGGCGCGGTGCCCACCAACGATTACATCGCCTATCAGCTTTTGCAGGCGGGGGCGGAGGTCATCACCATCAACCCCGACCCAGGCGCCAACCGCATCGCCGAAACCCCGCATTTCATCCAGGAAACCGGACTCAAGGCATTGATAGCATTGGACCGGCAGGCCTTCTCCTGAAATCGCGGCAACAGCCCTCAAAACACCGGCGGATAAGGGGTTTTACTCTTTCAGGAAATATTGTATTCTGAAGCTTAATTCCGGCCCCGAGATCGATACTGAAGCACGCTTTGGGTCGGCGAATAATGTCCTGAATCCCCGGAGGAGGTCTCCCATGCGGGTCGCTGCACTTACCCTAGCCCTGCTCATCGCCGGCGTTCTTCCCGTCAGCGCCGAGTGCACCAAGGAACAAGTCTGCGGACTGATGAGCACCATGAGTCATTTCGAAATTCTCGATCAGTGCCCAAACGCCGGCCCCCTGCTCGTGGAGTGCAAAAACGTTTCCGACTCCACCCTCGAGGATCTGCCCGAGGCGAACTTCGTCGACAACGGCGACGGCACCGTCACCGACACGGTGAACAAGCTGCTCTGGATCAAAAAGGGCATCCTGAAGAAATCCAAACTGAAGGACGCGCTGATCGCCGCCGAGACCGCCGAAGAGGCGGGCCGCACCGGCTGGCGGCTGCCCACCCTGCCCGAACTCAAGACCCTCGTCTACAAGGAGCGCGTGATCAACGCCAGCGGCAAGAAAGCATGGATCAACCCGATCTTCGATGACGGACGCGGCCATTATTACTGGACCACCACCACCTGCGACCAGCTTTCCGTCATCACCGACCGCTATCAGGAAAAGATTTGCCAGCGCGGAGAGGGCGCGGCCTGGCTCATCCATTTCAACATCAACGCCATCGTCTGGTTCCTGGTCACCGAGGAGCGGCCGCACATCTGGCTCGTGCAAAACCTGGAGTAGCCCGCGGGCGCGTCTTAGACGCTGAAAAAAAAGAATCCTCTTCTTCCCGGGAACCATCCTTCTTATACCAGCGGGTTCCCCCACGGCGGGAATCCATCCCTCCCATAAGGATAAGACCATGATCAATCTCGATGGAGAAATCACCGAAATCACCTCGCCGCCCAACAAGGC
>QJWD01000384.1 GCA_003235465.1 Nitrospirota bacterium
TCAATCTGTGCGACGAGGGCCTGAACAACCGCGCCGAAATGGAACTGCACGTGCCCGCCTTCCTGGAAGCCATGGACATCCCCTACACCGGCGCGGGGCCGGGCAGCCTGTCCTTGTGCTACAACAAGGCCAACGTGCGCTCCATCGCCCAGAGCCTGGAGGTGGACGTGCCGATGGAAACCTTCTTCGACCCCACCGACCAGGCGGCGAACCTGCCGTCGTATTTCCCGGCGCTCATCAAGCCCAACACCGGGGACAGTTCCATCGGCATCACGCAGAAGGCGGTGGTGCATAACGCGGAGGAACTCATCAGCTACCTGGACCACCTGCGGGAAACCCTGCCGGGCGTCCCGCTGCTGATCCAGGAATACTTAGAGGGCACCGAGTACAGCGTCGGCCTGGTCGGCAACCCGGACAAGTTCGAGGTGCTGCCGGTGCTCGAGGTGGATTACAGCCACCTGCCGCCGGAGCTGCCGAAAATTCTTTCCTACGAATCGAAGTGGCTGCCGGATTCGCCCTACTGGACGTCCATCCGCTACAAGGAGGCGACGCTCAAGGAGGAGAGGCAGAGGAAGCTGGTGCATTTTTCCACCCGCCTGTTCGAGCGGCTTGACTGCCGGGACTACGCGCGCTTCGATTTTCGCGCAGACAGCAACGGCACCATCAAGCTGCTCGAGGTCAACCCCAACCCCGGCTGGTGCTGGGACGGCAAGCTCAACCTCATGGCCGGTTTCGCGGCGATCAGCTACACGGACCTTCTCGGCATGATTCTGGGCGCCGCCAGGGAAAGGCTGGGTCTCCTCTAACGCCGATGCCCGCAAGCGACAGGCCGACGCCCTACCTGCATCTCGAGAAGCGCTTCAAGCGGATGCATGTGCTGCAAAGCATCACCCATCTCCTGCGCTGGGACCAGGAGGTCATGATGCCGCCGGGCAGCGCCGACATCCGCGCAAACCAGTTGGCGCTGCTCGACATGGAGTGCAGCTCCATCCTGCATTCCCGCCGCCTCGCCCTCCTGCTCGACCGGGCGGAAGCGAGCGAAGGCAACCTCTCGCCCTGGCAACGCGCCAACCTGCGCGAGATGCGCCGCCTGTGGCAGCGCGCCAACGCAATCCCGAAGCGCCTGCTCAACACCCTGCACAACGCCACCACCCGCGCCGAGGTCCGCTGGCGGCGGGCCTACGAGGAGAATAATTTCGCCCTCCTCGCCCCGTTTCAGGAGCGGGTGCTCGATGTGGTGCGGGAAAAAGCCCGCCTGCTTGGCGAACGCCTGAACCTTTCGCCTTACGACGCCCTGCTCGATGAATACGACCCCGGCCGCGGGAGCCTGGAGGTCGACCGGATCTTCACCACCCTGGCGAAAGAGCTCCACCCGCTCATCGATCAAATCATCGACACGCAGGCGGTAAAGCCAGTTCTCCGCTTCGAGGGCGAGATCGCCATCCAGCGGCAACGGGCGCTCGGCAGGAAACTGATGGTGTGCATGGGCTTTCCCTTCAACAAGGGGCGGCTCGATGAGAGCCTGCACCCCTTCACCGAGGGCACGTCGGAGGACCTGCGCATCACCTCCAAGTTCAAGGAGACAGATTTCATGATGGGGATGATGGGCGTCCTGCATGAGACGGGCCACGCCATGTACGATTTCGGCCTGCCGGCCGACTGGTTTTTTCAGCCCGTCGGGCGCGACCGGGGGATGACGCTGCACGAGGCCATGGCCCTGTTCCTCGAGATGATCGTCGGGCGAAGCCGCGAGTTCATGACCTTCGCCGCGCCGCTTCTCAGGCGCACGCTGGCGGTTTCCGGCCCCGCCTGGGAACCGGAGAACCTGTACCGCCAGGCCACCCGCGTGAAAAAAACCCTCATTCGCATGGATGCCGACGAAGCCACCTATCCGCTTCATATCCTCATCCGCACCCAGCTGGAAAAGGCCCTCTTCAGCGGCAGCCTCAACGTCCGGGACCTGCCCGAGGCCTGGAACGAGGCCTACCGGCAGCACCTCGGCCGGGTGCCGGAAAGCGCCCGGGAGGGCTGCCTGCAGGATTCGCACTGGCCGATGGCTTATTTCGGCTATTTCCCCACCTACGCCCTCGGCCTCATCACCGCGTCGCAGATTCACCGGCGGCTCATCGACGAACACCCGGAAACCCCGGCGGCCATCGAACGCGGGGATTTTTCAGGTCTTTTCGACTGGCTGAACCGCCGCGTCCATGCCCAGGGCTGCCTCTATAGCGCGCCCGATCTCATGGTGAAGATCACCGGCGAACCCCTCAGCCCCGCCACGTTCATCGCCTACCTGAAAAAGAAATTCCTCGAAGCCTGAGCCCCCTCCCCCGCCCGGCCGCAGCCGTGACCAAACCGTGACGCGCGCGCCACGCGTTGGCGACACGCCCGCCCTACACTGGATAAAGATCATCCTCCTTCAATAATCTTAGGATTCCGCTTACGTGGCTATTCCCAAGGAAATGAAACGACAGCTCGTCGAAGGCTTGTGGCAGGAAATC
>QJWD01000142.1 GCA_003235465.1 Nitrospirota bacterium
CCGTTGATGAGGAACATCACGCGGTCGCCGGGCTGGAAGGCGGTGCCGGGGATGAATTTCTCCGGCAGGATGACGCCCTTGGGATCGAGGAGGAGCGGCAAGAGCGCGGTCAGGTTGTACTGGAAGGCGCGCAGCATCTTCTCCACCTGCTGGTTCTTGCGCTCGGGCCGTTCGACCTTGAGGTGGCCGGGGAGCGCCCCGGTCAGCCGCTGTTTGACCGAGTTCAGGTCCGCGCCGTTTAGCAGTTCGATGTCGATGCGGTCGAGCTTGCCCTTGCGGTCGAAGATGTTTTGCGCAGCGGCGAGGTTGAGCAGCGCGAAGTTGCCGCCGAGCGCCCGGCCGAGGCCGCGGTGCTCGAGGATGGCGGTAACCCGGAGCGTCTTCTCGCGCCCGTTGATGAGGAACATCACGCGGTCGCCGGGCTGGAAGGCGGTGCCGGGGATGAATTTCTCCGGCAGGATGACGCCCTTGGGATCGAGGAGGAGCGGCAAGAGCGCGGTCAGGCCCTTTCTTTTGGTTTTTAGGGAAACGTCCTGGACGCCCATGTCCCTGGAAAGGTCGGTGCCGAGAAACTCCACCACCTCGCCGCTTTCGGTTTCCACGCCGTAGCCCTCCACCATCGGGTACGCCCTGATCTGTTCTGAAAAGGCGGTGAGGCGGCCTAGCAGAGTTTCGTCGACGCCCAGCCCATCGGCGTGGATCGCGAGGTCGGCGCGGCCGAGAAACGCATCGATTTTCTCCTCGAACGAGGCCAGCGTGGCGACGTTGGCCAGACGGATAGCGAGGAAAACCGCCACGCCGATGGCCACGCCGAGCACGGTGACGGCGGTGCGGAAGCCGTCTTTCGCTAGCGGCCTCAAGATCAGCGCGCCAAACACCTTCAGGACGTTTTCCGGCGAGTTCATGCGGGGCGCTCAGGAGTGAACGGTGAGGCGGCCGTCGCGGATTTCGAAATGCCGGTTGCCGCCGCTCGTCATCTGCGGGTTGTGGGTGACGACGACGACGGTGGTGGCGAAATCCCTCGACGCCGCCTGCATGATTTCAAGGATGCGCGCGCCGTTTTCCGAATCCAGATTGCCGGTGGGCTCGTCGGCGAGGAGGAGCGACGGCCTGTGGACGAGGGCGCGGGCGATGGCGACGCGCTGCATCTCGCCGCCGGAAAGCTCGGCGGGGTACGACCGGGCGCGGCCAAGAAGCCCGACGTAGTCGAGCAGTTCGCGGATGCGCTTGTCGCCGTCTTTCGCGCGCCGGCCGAGCAGGAGCGGCAGCTCGACGTTCTCGTGCACCGAGAGCGTGGGCAGCAGGTTGAAGAACTGGAACACGAAGCCGATGGTTTCGCGGCGAAGCCGCGTCAGCTCCTGGTCGCTCATGCCCTGGGTCGGCCTGCCGTTTAAGCGGATCTCGCCTTCGTCCGGCGTGTCGAGCCCGCCTATGCAGTTGAGCAGCGTGGTCTTGCCGCCGCCGCTCGGCCCCATCACGGTGGCGAAATCGCCCGCGCTGAGCACGAGGTCGACGTTCCTGAGCGCGGTGACGCGCGCGCCGCCCTCCAGGTAGTATTTGGAAACGTTTTCGAACTCGACGACGGCGGCGTTTCTGTTCATGAGCGGCGGTTTCCCCCGGTGTGCCGGTGATTGAATGGAGGTTATTATACATCAATGGATTCCGGAATGGATTCCGGCTGGCCGCCCAAGGCCACGACGGATATTGCTGGCGCTGTTCGCCTGTTTCCTGCTATAAATATGCTTGGCGGCGCCCGGCCGCCGTCCCTGAAACCCCGTAATCCGGTTCCCGCATGCCCAGCCCCATCGACGAGCAGAAAATGAAGCTGTTCCAGGCGGAACAGAAATTTGGCGCAGACCACCCCAAGATCGCCGACATCCTTAAGACCCTGGCCATCCTGCACGAAGAAAACGACGAGATGGAAGAGGCAGAAGCCGCTGTCACGCGCATGCTCGACATCCGCGAGCGCAACTTCGGGCCGGATCATTCCGAAGTCGCCTCGGCGCTCAACCACCTGGCCGTCCTGTACGAAAACATGGGCGTCTACGACAAGGTCGAACCGCTGCTCATCCGCGCGCTGGCCATTCGCCAGCAGGCGCTCGGGCCGGAGCACCCCGTCGTCGCCTCGACGCTCATCAACCTGGGCGTGCTCTACGAGCAAACGGGGGATTTCGACCAGGCCGAGGACTATTACGAGAAAACCCTCAAGATCCGCGAAAAGGCCTACGGGCCGGATCACCACGAAGTGGCGGATTCCATCAACCGGCTGGCGCTGATGTACCAGGAAACCGGCGACCTCAAGAAGGCGGAGCCGCTTCTGCTTAGGCTGCTCAAGATCGACGAAAAGGAACACGGGCCGGACCACCCCAACGTCGCCACCACCTTGAACAACCTGGCGATCCTGTACGAGGAGAAGGGCGACCACGGCCGCGCCGAGATCCTCTACCAGCGCGTGGTGGGCATCCGTGAAAAAGCAGCGGAGGACGACCCCGTCGCGCTG
>QJWD01000286.1 GCA_003235465.1 Nitrospirota bacterium
CCTCACCGAGGTGGTGAAGGAACTCTCGAACAAGGAGGGCAAGGCCTTCCAGGGCCGCTTCATTCACGTCAAGGGGCCGGAAATTCTCAATATGTGGCTCGGCGAATCGGAACGGCAGATCCGCGAGATTTTTCAGAAGGCGCGCAAGTACAAGGAAAGCGGCCACGTGCCGTTCATCTTCATCGACGAGGCGGAATCGGTTCTCGGCACGCGCTACAGTTCTCGCGGCCTCAACATTTCAAACACGCTGGTGCCGATGTTCTGCGCCGAGATGGACGGCGTGCAGTCGCTGGCCGACACGGTGGTGATTCTCGCCACCAACCGCCCCGACATGATCGACCCCGCCATCCTTCGCCCGGGGCGCATCGACCGCAAGATCAAGGTGGGCCGCCCGAGCCGCGAGGACTGCGAAGCCATCCTCAAAATCTACCTGAAGGACAAGCTGCCGAGAGAGCACGCCGGCTTCGAGCGCATGGCGGAACCGTTTCTCGGCAGGCTGTTCGCCAGAACCCCCGAGCAGGAGGTGCTGGTGCTCACCCTGGCGAGCGGCGAGCAGCGGCGCTTGTACTGGCGCGATTTCATTTCCGGCGCCATTCTGGAGAACATCGTCAAGCGCGCCAAGGAGCGGGCCATCGAGCGGGCGATCGCAGGCGAACCGCTGGTCATCACCGTGGCCGACCTCACCACCTCGCTCGAAAGCGAGTTCAGGGAGGGCAGCGTGCTGCCGAGCGAAACCCACATGGCGGACTGGCTGAGGCTCCTCGATATGGATTCGCGGAGTGTGGTGCGCATCCGCCGCCCGAACGATGACGACCCGGCGGCAGAAAACACGTTCAACCGCGCCATCATATGAGCATTCCCATTCTCGGCATCGAAACCGAATACGGCATCATCCGCGAGGATCAGGACACCACCGACCCGGTTGAGGAGTCGATGCTTTTGCTTAAGCGTTGCGAGCGCGAAAGTGTTTTCGGGCGCTGGGCGTACCGGCGGGAAAACTCGCACCTCGATCTGCGCGGTTTTCAGGTCAGCCATCTCGCGCAGGATGAGGAGGAGGACACTTTTGCAGCCGAGGACCGGGCGCGCCCCTACAGCTACCTCGAAATGAAAAGCGACCGCGTGCTGGTAAACGGCGCGCGCTTCTACAACGACCACACGCATCCCGAATACACCACGCCGGAATGCAACAGCGTGTTCGAACTGGTGGCGCACGACCTGGCCGGCGAACGCATCGTCGCCGAATGCACGCGCCTGAGAAACCGCGATCTTGGAACCAGCGCGCTGCAGGTGTTCAAGAACAACACCGACTACAGCGGCCACAGCTACGGCACGCACGAAAACTACCTCATCCCCCGCGCGCGTCCCTTCGAGCACTGGGTGGGGGGCCTTGTGCCCTTTCTCGTCACCCGCCAGCTCTTCGCGGGTGCCGGCAAGGTCGGCTCTGAAACCGGCGAATCGTTTTCCGGCCTGCAGCTTGCCCAGCGTTCGGACTTCATCGAAGCGGTGATGAACATCGAGACCATGACCAAGCGGCCCATCGTCAACACGCGCGACGAGCCGCACACCTCGCCGGACAAGCACCGCCGCCTGCATCTCATCCTGGGCGACGCGAACATGTCGCCCTACGCCACCGCCCTCAAGGTGGGCGTGACGCGCCTGGTTCTCACCCTGCTCGACGAGGACCGGCTCGGCCCTCCGCTTGAACTGGAAGACCCGGTGGCCGACACGCGGCGCGTATCGAGAGAGCGCTCCCGGTCGCTCAGGCTGAAGGCGGGCGGCACCATTCTGCCTCTCGAGATTCAGGAGCACTACCTCGCCCTGGTCAAGCGCCACTACGAGGGCCAGTGCAAGGAATGGGACTGGAGCATTCACGAATGGGAGCGCACCTTGAGGGAATTCAGGCACGCGCCGGAAAAGCTCGGCGACCGCATCGACTGGGCCATCAAGGAGCGGCTGTTCGCCGAGTTCATGGCGGAGGAAAACATCGGCTGGGACGACCCCTGGATGAAAAGCCTCGACCTCGAATACCACAACCTCGATCCCGCGCGCAGCCTCTATCGCGGCCTCGAGGAGGCGGGCTCTGTGCTGGGCCTGGTGTCCAGCGAGGAAATCGCCCACGCCATGGCAAACCCGCCGGAAAAAACCCGCGCCGCAATTCGCGGCAGGGCGGTTGCCAAGGAAAAAGACCGGATAAGCAAAATCCACTGGACCGGCATCGAATTCGACAACGGCGACCGCCTGGACCTCACCGACGTGGTGACGCCGGCGGACGTGGAGCACACGCTCAATTCAAACAAGGAGAAGTTTCCATGGATATGAACGACCCCCTCAGGCGGGAAGAGATCAACCCGCCCGCTCCCGACCGGCAGGCCCCGGGGCCCTCGCAGCCGGATATTAAAAAACCGGGACGCGACGATTTGATGAAACGCATGAAGCGCGTGGACCCCAAGCAGTCGGAAAAATACAAACAGCGGACCGGCGAGTGATGAACACGGAGACGCCAGGGGATTTTCTCGATTTGCTCAAGCGCTCGGGCTACCGCTTCGACAGCCCGCTGCCATCAGGCGGGGCCCAAGCGGGCCTTAAGCTGCCCATCGCCACCACCGTGCTCGCGTTTCATTACAGGGACGGGGTGATCGTGGCGGGAGACCGGCGCGCGACGGCGGGCAACAACATCATGTACGACCGCTGCGACAAGGTGATCCCCATCGACGACCACTCGCTGATGGCGATCGCCGGCGTGCCCGCCACGGCGTTCGAGATGGCGCGCATCCTGTCGCACAACTTCGAATACTACCGAAGAAGCCAGATGCAGCTGTTGAGCACCGAGGGCAAGATCCGCGCCCTCTCCAAGCTGCTCAAGGAAAACGTCGGCATGGCGTTGCAGGGCGTGGGCGCGGTGAGCCCCATCTTCGCCACCTTCGATCTCACCACCCGCAAGCCTTCGATCTCGTTTTACGACCTGCTCGGCGCCGAATTCAAAGTGCTGACGCACACGGCGACGGGTTCGGGTTCGCCGATGATCCGCGGCATTCTCGAGCACGAAAACCTGTGGGGACCGAAAGCCCTGGACCAGCGCGACCAGAACGAAGCCGCGACCCTGGCGCTCCGCCTGCTGGCGACAGCCGCGCAGTTCGATTCGGCGACAGGCGGGGCGCGGCCGGAGGAGGACCTGTTCCCCGTGCTGGCGGTGATCACCGAAGAGGGCTACCGCTTTCTCGGCAACGAGGAGGTCGCTTCCCTTTACAAAACATCCCTGACCCGAGGCTGACCGAGATGTTCGAAGAACCGTTTCGCTGGATGGAGGCCATTTCCACCCGGCACAGTTACGTCCGCGAAAAACTGAAGAAGGGCCAGCCCGTCATCGGCGTTCCCTACGACGAGGGCGCGCTGATCCTCGGCTTCACGCAGCAGCCGGGCAAGGTGTTCGAGGTGTACGACCGCATCGCCATGGGCGGCCTCGGCCACCCGGCCGATGTCGAGCGGCTGCGCATGACGCTGCTCGACATGGCCCACCTGGAGGGCTTCAACCGCTCGGCGCGGGACGTGACCATCGCCCGCCTGCTGCAATTCGGCATCGCCCCGGCCATCAAGCAGAATTTCGAGGAGGTGATGCGCGCCCCCTACCTGGTTCAACTGCTTCTCGTCGAACTGAGCCCCAAAAACGAAACGCTGTTCTACCGGCTGAACTACGACGGTTACTGGGAGTCTTTCCGTAACGGCGGCGTCATCGCCGGCGACCCGAAGGTGATGGAGGCCATCGAAAAAGAAATCGACAGCACCCCCTTCGCCACCTACTCGCTTGAGCGCGCACTCGAAGAGGCCTGCGGCCTGTGGGAGCGCGGCCAGAAGGCCGCGGGCGAAGCGGCCGAGGGCGAGACCCCGCTCGGCCTGAAGGAAGCCTTTAACAGGTGGACGCTGGAGGCGGCGGTGCTGTCTTCTGCCACCGATAAGCGGTCGCGCTACCGCGCGCTCGGTAAGGATGAGATCGACGCTTTGAAAGACCGCCTGGCGCTCAAATGAAACAGCGCATCTACGGCATCGAAACCGAGTACGGCCTCCTCGTCCGCGACAGCGAATTCAGGCTCGACCCGGTGGAGGTGGCGAACCGCATCAAGAACCACGTCTTCGCGAACAACAAGGGCGTGCTCGACCTGCACTACCGGGCCAACGACGAGCCGCCGGGAAACGGCGGCTTTCTCGCCAACGGAGGCCGCCTCTACCTCGACATGGGGCACCTGGAATACGCCTCGCCGGAGTGCGCCACCCTCACCGACCTCATCACCTTCGACCGCGCCGGCGACCAATTGGTGCAGGACGCGGTGGACGGCCTCGGGTGGAGCGACCAGATCGCCATCATCAAGAACAACGTCGACCTTGAAACCAGCGCCACCTTCGGCTGCCACGAAAATTACCTGGTGAGCCGCTCCTTCCCGTTCGATGAGCGCGACAACCTGAAAATCCTCTCCGCGTTTCTGGTGACGAGGCAGATCTTCTGCGGCGCCGGCCGCATCGGCGCCTGCGCCCCGCACGCTTTCCGCGACTGGGAGATCGGCGCGGCGGACGCGGACGAGGAGGAGAACGTCCATTACCAGCTTTCGCAGCGGGCCGACCACATTCCGAACGAGTTTTACCGCTGGGTGCAGTACAACCGGGCCATCGTCAACACCCGCGACGAGCCCCTCTCCGACCCCAACAAGTACCGCCGCATCCACCTGCTGGTGGGCGATTCGAACATGAGCGAATTCGCCACCGCGATGAAGATGGGAACGACGGGCCTGATGCTCGAGCTCATGGAGCAGGGCATCGCCTCTCGCCGCTGGATATTGAGCGAATCGGTGGAGGCGATGCGTTCTATCTCCCGCGATCCCGAATTCAAATGGGAGGTCACGCTGCAGGACGGCCGCCCCACCACCGCCCTTGAACTGCAGTGGGACATTCTCGAAACCGTTAAAAAGCATCTCACCGGCTTCTCAAGCGAGGCCGACTGGGTGATCAAGGGCTGGGAGTCGGTGTTGACGGACTTGCCGAAAGGCCCGGAGGCCCTGCTTGGCCGCGTTGACTGGGCGGGCAAGCTGTGGATGCTGAGGGAGTTTCAAAAGGAAGAGAACCTCGCCTGGGACGACCCGTGGCTAAAAAGCCAGGACCTCGAGTACCACAACATCAACAAGGATTATGGCCTGTACTGGGCGCTCGAGGCCACAGGCGACGCGCACCGCAAAACCAGCGACCCCGCCATCGAGCGGGCGAAGATGCACCCGCCCATCGGCACCCGCGCCCACGGCCGGGGCGAACTCATCCGCGCCCTCATGCAAAGCCACGGCGGCTACCTGATCGACTGGATCGGCTTTCGCCTCGGTAAAAACGAAGAGCCCTTCCTCATGCTCGATCCCTTCCATTCCTACAAAAAGGAAATCCGGGAATATCTTTCGGGCATGGGCCTCGTCGCAAGCGAAGACTAGCGCCAACGGGCGGCATAAAAATTTCCTCCCAGGCGGGATAATTGCTATATTAGGCTCAAGGTCCTATCAACACGCCCTGGAATTTTGGCCATGGAAAATTGCCTTTTCTGCAAAATCAACCGCGGCGAGATCCCCGCTGTCAAGGTTTACGACGACGAGGCGGTGTTCGCCATCGAGGACATCAACCCGCAGGCCCCCGTGCACCTGCTCATCATCCCCAAGGTGCACCGCGTCACGTTGATGGACATCGAAGCTGGGGACCTTGAAACCGTCGGTTCGGTTTTTTCCGCCGCCGGCGTTCTGGCAAAAGAACGCAAGCTCGATCAAACCGGGTTCCGCGTGGTGGTCAACTGCGGCAGCGGGGCGGGCCAGTCGGTCTTTCACATTCACTATCATCTTCTGGGGGGGCGGCCGCTTAGCTGGCCGCCGGGGTAGGCATGATCACCGCCGAGGCGCTGTACGAAAAACTGAAGGACATCCAGGTCGGCAGCCCGCTTTGCCGCTTCACCGAAGAGGCCTGCCGCGACCTGCTGCCCGTGATTTCGCGCATCGAGGCGCTGAAGCGCGAGAAAAACGCCGTCATCCTCGCGCACAATTACGTCGCGCCGCAAATTCTATACAGCGTCGCCGACCACACGGGGGATTCCTTCGGGCTTTCAAAAATCGCGCGCGACTCCAGCGCCGATGTGGTCCTGTTCGCCGCCGTGCGCTTCATGGCGGAGACGGCGAAGATCCTGAGTCCGGATAAAACCGTTCTCGACCCCAACCCCGACGGCGGCTGCACCCTGGCCGACGGCATCACCGCCCTCGACGTGAGAAGGCTCAAGGAACAGCATCCCGGCCACACCTTCGTCTGCTACATCAACACCACGGCGGAGGTGAAGGCGGAGTGCGACGTCTGCGTGACCTCGTCGAACGTGTACCGGATCATCGAACGGATTGAAAACGACAAGATTTATTTCCTGCCCGACCGGCTGATGGGGGAGAACATCATCAACCACCTTGCCAGCCGCGGGATAAACAAGGAAGTTCTGGTCTACGACGGCACCTGCTACGTGCACGAGGAATACCAGCCCGAAAGCGTCGACCAGGTGCGGGACAACTTCCCCGGCACCGAGGTCCTCGTGCACCCGGAATGTTCGCCGGGCGTCGTCGCCAAGGCGGACTACGTCGGCAGCACCACCGGCATGCTCGAGCACGTGCGCCGCTCCGGCAGCGAGTCGTTTTTCCTGCTCACCGAATGCGGGCTGACCGGCATCCTGCAATCCGAATTCCCGGGAAAGAAATTCGTCGGCACCTGCACCACCTGCCGCTACATGAAAGCCAATTCCCTCGAGGACATCCTCCGGACCCTGGAAAACCCCGGCGAGAAAAATATCATCACCCTGTCCCCCGAAGTGCAGGCGAAGGCCCTTCGCTGCCTCGAGCGCATGTTCGACTACGCCGGCTGAACCGCCGGGGGAGGCAAGCCCCCAGGCGGCATCATCGTTTATTTCTTTTTCTTAAAAAAGTCGAATCCCCCCTTTTTCTCTTCCAATGCCGGTTTCTCTGGTTCCGCGGGTTTTTCCTGGACCACCGCCGGAGCTTCGTTCTTGTTGTTAAGCAGGGGGCTTCCCGCAGGCTGGCTGCTTTCAACCGGGGCCTTTTGCCCGAATTTCCCGAACGTCTGCCCAGCTGCTTCTTTCGGCTGCTCCAAAGCCGCGCCGCTTGCCTTCTCACCGGCCTTTTCCATTTGCTTCTGCATGCCGCCCATACTCTCCCCGGCCCGATCCCGAACCTGCTCTTGCTGCTGCTTCATGTCGCCCGCGCTATCCTCGGCCCGCTCGCGAATTCGTTCCTGCTCCCGGTCCATGTCGCCCTTGCCCTTTTTCCCCTTGAAGTGGCCCCTGCCACGCTTCTCCTTGAAATGGCCAAGCGCCTTGCCCTTTGGGGTGTTCTTTTTCTGCTTGAACCGCTCGCGGTTTTCCTCTGCCGCTTCCGCGGCTTCGCCGCCTTTCTCCTGGGCCTTCTTAAGCGCGTCATCGCTCTTTTCAAAAAATTTGCCGCCCCGCTTTCCCGGCGGTTCAGAATAACCTGGTGCGACCATTAAACTAATGGCAACCCAGACGGCGATGAACGTCATACCCCATTTTTGAATGTTCATGGATCTCCTCCTCGTTAAGTTATTGACCGATCGGTCACTTCTTGTTGGATGCGATTCTGAGCCTGCCCGGCGATGACATCGCGGGCGTTGGAAAGAAACGGAAATTCAGTGGACCTGAAACGATATGGACCGGGCGGTCTCGATATCCTTGTCGTCGCGGATGCTGATGAGAAATTCATGCGCGCCGGGGGGGAATTCTAGACCGTCGGCGATAATTTTGTTTTGCCGGATGTACGGGCGAACCAGGTGTGTGATGTCCACCCCGAACATGTTCATGTAACTGATAGACAGCGATTCCATATTAACGAATCGTTCGCTGTCGCTACAAATAAATTCGATATGGAGGTCGACGCGGCCCTGAGCGTCCTTCACGTCGCCCTTGATCCAGATCGACGGCGCGGGCCTGTTGGCCAACCCGTCCGCGTTTGCCGAGGCCTTGGCGTTCTCGAACCCTGCCGCTTTGGCGGCTTGCACAAACGGGCTGTAAAGGGCGCAGATGGCGATCAGCGTCAGGGCCAAAAGCTTCTGCCTGAAATCAACTCCAAAACCCAGTCCCGGCATGGCGGAC
>QJWD01000293.1 GCA_003235465.1 Nitrospirota bacterium
TCCAGGTAACGGCTCATCCAGAATATGGAATTCGCGACGCGGCTCAGCATGGTTTTCTCCCGTGGTGTTTCATTGCGGGTCCTCCGCCAGCACCCAGGTGTCCTTGCTGCCGCCGCCCTGCGACGAGTTCACCACCAGCGATCCTTTTTCGAGCGCCACGCGGGTCAGCCCGCCGGGAAGGACGTAGATGTCCTTGCCGTACAGGACGTAGGGCCGAAGGTCGACGTGGCGGCCCTCGAAATGATCCTTCACGATCACCGGCACGCGCGAGAGTTGAATGACGGGCTGGCCGATGTAGTTGCGCGGCTCCCGCTTGATGTTTTCGATCATCGCCTGCTGCTCCGCCCGCGAGGACGAAGGGCCGATCAGCATGCCGTAGCCGCCGGAGCCGTGCGTGGTTTTGACGACGAAATTGGCGATGTTGTCGAGGACGTGCTGGCGGTTCTTTTCGTCCTCGCACACGAACGTCGGCACGTTGGGGATGATCGCCTCCTCGCCGGTGTAATACTTGATGATCTCGGGCACGTAGGAATAGACCGCCTTGTCGTCGGCGACGCCGGTGCCGGGCGCGTTCGCCATCGCCACGTTGCCCTTGCGGTAGGCGTTCATGATTCCCGGCACGCCGAGCAGCGAATCCGGGTTGAACACTGTCGGGTCGATGAATTCGTCGTCGATGCGCCGGTAGATGGCGTCGATGCGCTCGAACCCCTTGGTGGTGCGCATGTAGACGAAATCGTCCATCACCGCGAGGTCCTGGCCTTCGACCAGCTCCTCGCCCATCTGTTGCGCCAGGAACGAATGCTCGAAATAGGCGGAGTTGTAAATGCCGGGGGTGAGCACCGCGATGTTGGGCTTAAGAATGGATTCCGGGATCAGGTGACGCAGCGTCTCCGCCAGCCGGCCCGCGTAATCATCCACCGGCCGAATCGGCAGCGCCTCGAAAACCACCGGCAGGGTGTGTTTCATGACCCGGCGGTTGCCGAGCACGTAGGACACCCCGGATGGGCAGCGGAGGTTGTCTTCCAGAACATAGAACTGGCCCTGGCCGTCGCGCACGAGGTCGATGCCGCTGACGTGGCACCAGATGCCCTTGGGCGGGTTGAGGCCCAGGCATTCCTTGCGGTAGGCGACGGACGAGAGGATGATTTCCCTGGGAACCACCCCGTCGTTCAGGATCTTCTGCTCGTTGTAGATGTCGTGAATGAACTGGTTGAGCGCGAACACCCGCTGCTTGACGCCGCAGTCCACCATGTCCCAGTCGCTCGCTTTGATGACCCTGGGCACGATGTCGAAGGGAAATATCTTTTCCAGCCCCTTCTGGTTGCCGTAAACGCCGAAGGTGATCCCCATTTGCAAAAACGCCGCTTCGGCGGCCTTCTGCCGGCTGGCGAGCTCGCGCTTTGAAAACGAGTTGATGCGGTCGACCAGTTTCACCGCCTCCGGGCGCGGAACACCGGATTGCTGAAAAAACTCGTCGTAAAATGTCTCCGGATCGTATGAGTCAAAATGCATGGAAGCCTGTCTGTTATTTGATTCACCGGGCTCACCGGCCTCGCGGCCAGGTATCGCCCAAAAGGACATTTTACCGCGTCCTTGCGGTTATACTGCAACCGCCCGTTTAAGACTATTGTAACATAATCGATAAATGGCCGCTTTATTTCAAGGGGTTGCAAGGCACCCGCGTCTTGTTGAAGCGCCCCCGGCCGGCTTGCCGCCGGTCAACCCGGCGGCGTGAACCGAAGATCCAGGGTGAAGGGAAACTCGGGGTTGACGAGGTCGGACGGCGCCTCCCTCGGGCCGGGAGAATGGCCCATGGCCTGGAAGCGGGACAGCCTGCGGCCCTCGGCCTCGTTTTCGTTCAGCGGGATGGATTCGTAGTTGCGCCCGCCCGGGTGGCCGACGTGGTAGGTGCAGCCGCCGATGGAACGACCGTAACGCAGGTCGATGACATCAAACACCAGCGGCCCCTGGGCCGGAATCGTGGGGTGCAGGCTGGACGGCGGGCTCCAGGCCTTGAACCGCACCCCGGCCACGAACGTGCCCGGCATGCCGGTGGGTTTTAGCGGCACCCGCCGGCCGTTGCAGGTGATGGCGTAATGCGTGTCGTTCCAGTTGTCCACCTGCACCTGCAGGCGCTCCACCGCCGAATCGACCGAGCGGCTCACGCCGCCCCGGGTGGTCTCCTCGCCGAGCACGGGCCACGGTTCGAGAGCCATTCGGAGCTCCAGGTTGAACGGCCCCACCTGAACCACGCCGTAGCGGGGAAATCGAAATTCGAGGAACGGCTCGAACCATTCCGGCTTGAAGGGGTAGTCATGCGATTGCAGGGGATACAGGACATCCTGAAAATCCTCCCACACGTAATGGGGAAGCATGAACTGGTCGTGCAGCCGCGTTCCCCAGCGCACCAGCGGCGCGCGGTAGGGGTAATTCCAGAAATGGGCGATGAGCGCCCTCACCAAAAGAGCCTGCACGAGGTTCATGCGCGCGTGCGGGCTCATCTCGAACCCGCGCAACTCGATGAGTCCGAGCCGGCCCCGGTCGCCCTCCGGGTTGTAGAGCTTGTCGATGCAGATCTCGGCGCGGTGGGTGTTGCCGGTGATGTCGACCAGCAGGTTGCGCAGCAGCCGGTCGACCATCCACAGCGGCGGCTCCTTCTTCCGCGCCATCTCCTTGAAGGCGATGTCGAGGTCGTAGAGCGAATCCATGCGCGCCTCGTCCACCCGCGGGAACTGGCTGGTGGGGCCGATGAATATGGCCGAAAACAGGTACGACAACGACGGGTGGTTCTGCCAGAAGGTGATGAAGCTGCGAAGCAGATCGGGCCTTCGCAAAAACGGGCTGTCCGCCGGGGTCGCGCCGCCGACGACGATGTGGTTGCCGCCGCCGGTGCCCACCCGCCGGCCGTCGATCAGGAACTTGTCCGCCACCAGCCGGCCGGTGTAGGCCTCTTCGTACACCGCGCCGATGATGTTTTTCATTTCTTCCCAACAGCTGGCGGGGTGAACGTTGACTTCGATCACGCCGGGGTCCGGCGTGATGCGGAAATGCTCTATCGCCCTGTCGCCCGGCGGCTCATAGCCTTCGATCATCACCGGCACTGCAAGTTCCGCCGCGGCGGATTCAACCGCCGCGATCAATTCCAGGTAATGGCTGGCGGATTCGAGCGGCGGCAGGAATACGCGCAGTTGGCCGCCGCGCGGCTCCACGCACAACGCGGTGCGCACCAGGCCCACGGGGCCCTGGTGCAGGTCCTTCGGCGGCGCGCTCTCCTTGCGCTCTTCGACGACTTCGGTGAGCTCCCGCCACTCAGGCAACGGCTCGCCCTCCTGGAAAACGCTCTTGCCCCCGTGGCCGAGCTCTTCCCTGATCTTGGCGGGGGGAACATGCGGCAGGCTGTCGAGCGGCAGGCGGAAACCGATGGGCGAATCGCCGATGGTGAGCGTCAGGCGCGAGGCGTGGAATGTCCAGCGGTTGGATACCCAGCGCTCCCGGGATGTGGAATGGGTCAGCGGCATCACGTAACCGACGGCATCGTTCAGGTTGCCTGCAAGGAGTTTTTGCAGACGGCGGCGCTCGGTCACCTCGTGCAGGTCGGCCTTCAGGATGTCGCCCTTGATGGGAAGCTTCTGCTCCTTCCACAGGTAGTACACGGCGTCTTCATAAGCCGGGATCACGCAGGAATCCGGCACGCCGAGCCGCCTGGCGATGGAGGCGAGCAGCCGGTTCGCCATCTCCACCGTGTGGCCGTGGTCGGCCTCCCTTTCGGCAAGCAAGCGCGCGTCCTTCCACACCGGCTCGCCGTCTTTCCTGAAGAAGCAGGCCATCGACCAGCGCGGCAAGAGCTCGCCGGGGTACCATTTGCCCTGGCCGAAATGCAGGAGGCCGCCGTGGCCGAACCTCGCCGAAAGGCGGTTGAACAGGGTTTCCGCCAGCTCCTTTTTCTTCTCGCCCAAGGCGTCGAATTTCCATTCGCTGCCCTCGCGGTCGTCCAGCGAAACGAACGTCGGCTCGCCGCCCATGGTGAGGCGGACGTCTTCGGCCAGCAAATCCTCGTCCACCTTGCCGCCGAGGGCGTCGATGGCCTGCCACTCCTGGTCGGAATAGGGCCGGGTGACGCGCCTGTCCTCGTGAATGCGGGTGACCGACATGGTGTGCTCGAGGGTCGATTCGGCGGCCTCCAGCGTGCCGCTGATCGGCGCGGCGCTGGAGGGCTTCGGCGTGCAGCACAGCGGTATATGGCCCTCGCCCGCGAGCAGGCCCGAGGTCGGGTCGAGGCCCACCCAGCCGGCGCCGGGCAGGTACACTTCCGTCCAGGCGTGCAGGTCGGTGAAATCCTTTTCCGGGCCGGAGGGGCCGTCGAGGGATTTGATATCGGCGGCGAGCTGGATCAGGTAGCCGGAGGTGAAGCGGGTCGCAAGGCCAAAATGCCTGAGCGCCTGGCAAAGCAGCCAGGCCATGTCGCGGCAGGAGCCGCTTTTGAGCGACAGCGTCTCCTCCGGCGTCTGCACGCCGGGCTCCATGCGGATGACGTACGTGAGCGCCTTGTACAGCGCTGCGTTGACGTCGACGAGAAAATCGACGGTGCTCTTTTTTCCCCGGTCGATGGATTTGACGAAGTCCTTTAGCAGCGGGCCCGAATCCGAAATGACAAGGTAGGGCGCAAGTTCCTCGGCAAGCGAGGGTTCGTAGCGGAACGGGAACTCGAGGGCGTACTCCTCGAGAAAAAAGTCGAACGGGTTGAAGACGTGGATCTCGGTAACCAGGTCCACCTCGACAAGCAGTTCCTTCACCTTGTCCGGAAACACCGCGCGCGCCAGGTAATTGCCGAACGGGTCCTGCTGCCAGTTGAGAAAATGTTTCGCGGGTTCGATGTTCAGCGAATAGGACAAAACAGACGCGCGGCTGTGCGGCGCCGGTCGCAGGCGGACGGTTTGCGGACCGAGGCGGATTGAACGTTCGTAGCGGTAACGCGTGACATGATGCAGGGCGACCTGGATGGCCATGAAGTCTCTGCCTAAACAAAGTGATTAATAACAGCGAGTTATGGCAATATTGCCGGCCCCGCAAGTTTTGCTTCCCTTTTTAAATATTGTACCGTAAATTCAGCTTATTGGGGTCCTAAGCCGGCGGGCCGCCCGTCTGGAGGTTTTTTTGAACGAACTCATCGCTCTCAATTTCGACAATCTCTGCACGCCCGTGATCAAGCTCAAGGAATCGGCGGCGGATCCGGCGGCGCACCCTTCGGGCTTCGGCTGGTACCCGAACGACGATTACGCGGCGGTGGTGATCAAGGACCACGCCGGAAAAGGATCGCAGACCCTCGCCCAGGCAATGAACGACTGGAGCCACTTTCGCTCCACCCTCTTCCTCTGCAAGGTGCGGGGCGCGACCAGAAGGCACACCCAGCACGACGCGCAGCCGTTTCGCCGCAGCTTCGCCGGGCGGGACTGGCTGTTCCTGCACAACGGCAGTCTGGACAAGGAAGGCCTCTCGCGCCTGTACAACAAGGATTCGCATTTTCTCGAACCGCTCGGCAACACCGACTCGGAGCTGGCCTTCTGCTATCTTCTAGACCGTTTCCAGTCGCACCGATTGAAGCAGATCAATGAGGTGGAGGGTCACACCCTGCTCGAGTGGATGGCGAAACTCGATACGGTAGGAAGTGCGGACATCATCATGACCGACGGCAGGTCGCTCGTGGTCTATCGTAGCACGAAACAGACCGGCATGAACCTGGCCTACGCAAGATTTTCGCCCGCCGACCGGCCAGAAACCCTGGACTCTGCCTCCGCCAGGCTGGACTTCAACGATTCCCGCGACCAGTACCGGACCGCCCTGATGGTCACCACCTCCACCTTCAACCAGGGCAACTGGCAGCCGCTGATGCCGGGGCAGCTGATCGTCGCCCGGCGCGCCGCCATCCTGTGGAACAGCCACGCGGACGAAGAGGTGACCTCGGCGCAATCGCCGCTGTCCCCCGCTCATCCCGACGTCCAGGAAAAATCGCCCTTCGATTCGCAGCAGGTGGCGCAGCCGCAGACGACGCAGACCGTCATCAACATCAAAGCCATCACCCACACCCAGGACGGCACCCCCCTCGCCTACCGCATGTACGACGTGCTGCACCAGACCGAATACGAATACAGCAAGCCCGTCGAGCACAGCACCCACACCTTCCGCCTGAACGCGGTGGAGGACAACGTCCAGGAGGTGATCCAGGCGACGCTGGAAATCTCCGTCCCCGGAGAGCGATTGTATTTTGAAGACGTGTTCGGCAACCAGTCGATCCAGTACACCATCAACCAGGATTACAAGGTGCTGCAGATCAGGAGCCAGAGCCGCATCAAGGTTTACGCCTGCCCGCCGGACGATTTCAGCTCGCCGCTTCGCAACACCTCCATCCCGCTGGTGTGGATGCCCTGGCAGCGGCAGATGATGAGTTCCTACCTGCTGCCGCCGGAGCTGCCCGAAACCCAGCTGCGCGAACTGACCGACTTCGCCATGAGCTTCGTCGAACGCAACGACTACAACCTGCTCGAAACCCTGCTCGACCTCAACAAGCGCATCTATGAGGATTTCGAATACAAGCAGGGCTCCACCTCGCTCGAGACCACGCCGTTCGACGTGTTCGCCTCGCGCGCGGGCGTATGCCAGGATTTCGCCAACCTGTTCATCTGCCTGTCGCGCCTGCTCGGCGTGCCGGCGCGCTACCGCGTCGGCTACATCTACACCGGCGGCAACTACGAGAACAAGGTCCAGTCCGAAGCCTCGCACGCCTGGGTGGAAGTGTACCTTCCGTTCATCGGCTGGCGCGGGCTCGACCCGACCAACGGCTGCACCGTGGCGCAGGACCACATCCGCGTCGCCTGCGGCCGCAACTACCGCGACGCCACCCCCACCTCCGGCACCATCCTGAAAGGCGGCGGCGACGAACGCCTCATGGTGCACGTCCAGATGACCGAAGTGAACCCCTGACGCGCTTCCCGGCCAGCTAAGGCATACGGCGCAACGCAGCGAAAGGCCGCGCGAAAACTGCCGCTTTGCCCCCCTGCCGCTTAAACCTCGCTTCGGCCCCGTTCTATACTCTTAGTTCGACGAGGATTTCGCTGCGTGAGTCCACCTGCATCTTGTCCATGATGTTCTTCAGGTGGTCCTTGACGGTGTGTTCGGAAAGAAAGAGCATGCCCGCGATTTCCCGGTTGGAGAGCCCCAGGCAAAGGTGCTTGATGATGTCGAGCTCCCGGCCCGAAAGCGAGTATTTCTTTTTTATTCTCTCGAAGTCATGGGCGTGCTTTTCCACCACGCGTTGACAAGCACCAGAACGTACCCCCCCTGCGTCGCCCTGCCCAGCCCCCCCACTGCAAACGCCCTGACCGACAGCACCTGGCCCGCTTTTTCCATCAAAATCGAGCCTTCGGATTCAAGCTGCTCCGGCTTCGCCGCCCCGTTCGCCTTCGCCGCGCCGCGGGTGAGCGTCGAGAGGCGCAAAATTTCCTCCGGAACCCGGTGAGCTGTTTTACCCTCACTGTCCTGTTCCATCAGGCCGGGAAGCATCGCAACCGCCCCGGGGTTGACGTAGCAGGGACGGTCCCTGGCGTCAAGGATGAGAACGCCGGGCGCTTGCAGCTTGCGTATCAGTTCCAGAAGATGTTCCGTATCCGGGATATACCAGAAATCCAAGGCAATTCCCAGCGCCAATCCTGCCCCCGCTGGGCGGGAAAAATGGCGGTTTCCCGGCCCCGAAATCCCCACCTTCGGGGGGCTTACTTTCACAGAAACTGAACATATCATATAGCCACATGGCAAAGCGCCCGCGCTCTCCCGGCAGCAGGGCCCCACCCTTATTACCATTTTCACATTTAATTGATTATTAACGGCTTATTCCCGTCGAACGGGAGCCCTGCGCGATGAGGCGGTGCGAATCACCCGGCCGGGCCCGGCCCGCGAATTGACCAAACTGTGACAAAACCGCCAGCTTTTTCGGATATCCGATTCGCTAATC